>NZ_JBNHEQ010000243.1:26523-39020 GCF_050016015.1 Dapis hubbardiae BLCC-M172 | reverse complement strand
TAGCTACCGCATTTGCTGCGCCAACGCCTCTGACATATTTCTGTGCCATGATTGGTATCGGTAGAGGGCGAATGCCAGAAAGCCCCTACATGGTTTTTGGTAGGCAATATTTATGGTCATTGTGATTACCATTTTGAAGGATTATTAGGATGTAATTGATCTATTTCCCATTTTAAAGGATTTTCTATTATGTATTGTCGGAGTTGATTTAATGATGTTTCATTTCTGATAATATGCTCGTAATAATTGCGTTGCCACACAGGAACTGGTGTAGTTAATTGTTCGCCATGATAGGGAATGCGATTAATTCGTTTAGTGACAGCAGATTTGAATCCTGCCATTAATGATGATATTGATCGAGATTTCATCCGTAGGGGCGAACGGCCGTTCGCCCCTACATTGTCATTCGCCCCTACGTTATTAATGATAACAATACCATGTAAATGATTCGGCATGATTACCGAATAATCTAATTCTATTTCTTGACGCATTTGTGCCGATCGCTCCCATTCCTCAGCAACTACCTCACCTAATTGATTTAACTGCATTTTGCCGTCAATAATTTCTCCAAATAGAGTCTGACGGTTGTAAGTGCAAATGGTGATAAAATAGGCTCCAGCTTTTGAATAGTCATAACCTTTGAGACGAAGCGATCGCCGATGATGTTTTTGAGGATCGTAGGACATAAGGTTGATATTTCTTGTTTTTTTTCCTATTTTATCAGATTTTTGTTTGATTGGGATGATTGGTATCTGTGGGGGGCGAATACCATTCGCCCTTACATGATTATTTGGTAGGCAATGGTTTTGGGGTTGCTTTGGACACAGGGAGCGTCGCCTACACCATATTTATCGAAAATAATTAATACCCGTAGGGGCTTTCTGGCATTCGCCCATACCAGATGTATTGAAGAGGCAATGGTTTTTGGGTTGGTTTGGCCACAGGCAACGACCACCTCTTCCATATTTCTGTGAAACAATTAATATCCGTAGGGGCTTTCTGGCATTCGCCCATACCAGATGTATTGGAGAGGCAATGGTTTTGGGGTTGGTTTGGCCACAGGCAACGACCGCCTCTTCCATATTTCTCTGGAATAATTGGCATCTGTGGGGGGCGAATGCCAGAAAGCCCGTACCAATCGTTATTTTTTGATTAAGTCAATCCTCTATTTATATCTGACGATCTTTCATTTTGGTAAGATTTTTTAGGGATATTAAGGATGATTTAATGTTAGCATATTTTTGATGAAGAATAAGCGTCGGTGAAGCCTAGCGGTAGCTACATCGCAACCCAAAGAGAACTATTTGCTCTAATTGTTCGCCGTAATTTTTTTCTAATCCCTGGCGAGTTTGGGCAGTTATTTCTTTGAGTTGAGGGTTGGTGGTTGGAGTTGGGAATTTTTGCATATATTTGAGATTTGGCTGTTGTTTTTGATTGGTATTTTGGTATGGGTTGGTTAATGGGGATGGGAGCTATCCCCGATCGCATATTTCCGTGGAATGGTTGGTATCTGTAGGGGCGAATGGCCATTCGCCCATGATATATTGGGTAGGCGATCGCTCTTTTTTTTTGGAAAGGGGCGATCGCCTTTTAATAGGACGTTAATTAAATAACTATGGTTACTTTTCCTCCTCTTTCATCTTAGGGGTATTTGAGATTCACATGGTCAAATTCAAAGACAAGTGGCTCAAAGGTATGAAGGAATTCTTTTAATGTATTCTCTAAAGGTTTTAGGGTTTGGCTACTAAAGGCAGATTCAACAACTTTTTTCAGGCGACGATAAGCAGAACCTAAATCTAAGGAAATTACATCTTCACCTGCTTCCTCTAGTTGATCGGCAATAGCATCAAATTGTTTTTTGAGCTTGTTGTAAGCGCTATTTTCGTCTGCTTTCATCCGTTTGATATCGTTGCCAAACCCTTCTTTGAGATAATCTTTGGCGTTATCTAAACTCTTGAAAAATGACTTTAAGTCTTTCGTTGCACCTTCAATTACAGTGGAAATAGCCAGAGTAGAGAAAGCCGTATTTTCAACCGCGTTAGCAAATGCGCCCGTTTTGTGGGCAAATTTTTCTAATTTAGCGGCATCAAATACCTTGCCAACAATTCCTGCAAGTTTGGTAGGACACTTACAGTCTTTTAGATCGTCAACCGCTGGTTTTAACGTTTGAGGTAGACTGCTGAAAATACCGCCAATTTGACCGATACCTTCTAGCCAACCGAAAAATCCTCCTTTGTTAATGAACTTATCAACTACGACACCCGCAGCTTGATTAACTTGACCCAGAACGCCAAACAAGGAATTAGCGACTCCGCTAGTTAAGTTCTGACCCAGAGATAAAGCTTGAGCTAGAATAGTGTTGATGCCAGAGAAAAGGTCTCCATTTTCGATCGCCCGAACGGCACCTAAAATTGCGGTCGGGGCAGTTTTCAAAGCATCAACAACTGTCAAAAGTTGTTTGCCTTCGGGTAACTTCAGAAATTCTGCCTTAAACTGCGAGCCATTTATACCAGTAGTAACTGCTTCTGCCAAACCCTGAAGAATGGTTAGGACGCCTGCAATATCATCGCCAGATTTAATTGCCAGGATACCCTTATAAGCTCCGTTGGCTAGCGCTTTAAAACCATCAATAGTGCGCTTGATTGCTTCTAAAGTAGTTTTAGCAATGCTGGTTCCGAGGACGCAAACGCACGCGCCTGCTTTTTTAATAAATTCTCCTAACATACCGCTAGCAAAGCTTGCTACTCCTGTAACTACGTTAAAAATTGCACCCAACCAATCGCCGTTAACTGCTGCCCAAATAGCGCCTATCGCTACATTAATTATAGTAGTGAAAGGTTTTGCAGGAGGGAAAATTATACCAATTACACTTAGAACAATTTGAGCGATATTCACCAAGCTAGCCCAAAAAGCCTTTTTGCGGGCTTTCCGTTCTTCTTTGCGGTAATCCAGGATTTCTTTGATGATTTCATAGGATGCCGCTGCCAGTTCTTTAGAAATATTGACCGCATTCTTAGCGTGGGCGACTTTGAGCAGAGATTCCATTGCTAATGGAGTCAGGATTTGTCGTTCCCCTTGCAGTAGTTTTGCTTCATCCAATTCCTCTACAAATGCTTTGGTTGCTCCATGTAAATCATCTTGTGCTTGTTCGAGTAAAGTGGCATCTCGGCGTTCTTCCTCAATAATTTTATTAATTTCGGCGCGATGGCTATTGCCTTGTAGAATTAGTGTTCCCAGAACCGAACTCAAATTGTCTTTAGCAACCTCTTGCACTTTACCTTCCAGGGCATCTTGCAAGTCCCCTTGAGCATCTGCCAACAACGCCTTCACATCATCAGGTAAATCAGGCTGTTGCTGCTCCAAATTCTGCAATTGCCCCAACAACGATGCCATCTGAGACTGCAACTGAGCCGAATCACTACCACCAGCTACCTCATTCAAACCAACATCAACCCGCACCTGATTTACCGCTTGTCGCAAATCTTCCTCTGCTTGCAACTGCTCCAACTGTTCCAACTTCGCCCGCGCCTCTAAACGTTGACGTTCAATTTCGATTTGTTCCCGTTCGATGCGCCGTGCCACTTCCTCCTCTATCTCTGACTGCCGTTGGGCTGCAATTTGTTGTTCTAACTGAGCTTGAGCTAGGTTCAGTTGTTCTAAACTGACTAACTGCACAAAAGTTTGTTCCGTTTGTTGGCGGATACGACTAATACCATCTAACCGCGCTTGGGCAACTGCTACTTCCTGTTCTTTGGCTTCCCGCAGCTCTTGGGTTTCGGCAATCTTATTATTAATATCCTGGAGTATCTGAGCAGCAGTTTCCTGTTGCCGACTTAAAGCATCCATTTGTCCTTGAGCGGTATCTTTTATCCGTCGGAAATGATTAGCTTGAGCTTGCGCCCGGTGCTGTAACTGGCGATGGGTTAACATTTCCCGGTAGTAACGGTCTGCCAAAATTCTGTCTTCTGGTTTTGCCAAACCGCCAGCAGAACTACTCCGCTTATCACTTGCGAGGTCGCTGTAATCACGATAATAGATTTGAGCAGCACTAGCAATGTCGTTGTGAGTGGCAACTTCTAATAAATGTTTTGCCTCCTCGTTGCCCGCTGCCGTTACATCCTGCAACCGTTGCAAGATTTGGAACTCTAAGTCGTTGACTTGCTGTTGTTTTTTGGCAGCTTCTAAGGTGTAGTTGGCATTTAGTTCTGTTGCCTCTAACAGTTCCTTGAGTACCTCCTGGTGTTCCTTAGCAGCTTTTAAATGTTCGTCATTTTGTGCCAACAAGTCGTTTTGCACTTCCTGTAAAGGAGCGGTTAATGCCTGACTGCTGGCTTCTGCTTGTTCTGCCAAACGTTGGGCTTCGGCTAGGGCAGCGCGGGCATCTGCTAGTTGTTCCCGTAGTTGCTCTAAGTCGCTGTCGGGGGTTGTTAGGTAGGCATCTAATAACCGCTGTTCTGCCAGAATAACTTCGTTTTCTGCGGTTAGGAGGGTGCGTTTTTGACTAAAAGCTGCTTGCTGTTGTTGCAAAACGGTAGCTTTATTGTCTAGGAGTGCCAGAGCATCCTGGAGTTGTGCTTGTTTAGTCTGCAACTCGGTTAAATCATTACCCGTTCCCACAGCGATTTTTTCTGCCAATGCCTCCCCATCACCTATCAACTGTTGACGCAAATTATCTACTTGCTCGGTTTCTACATCCAAAGCCACAGTTTGTTGTTCCACCCATTTTTCCGTATCTGCCAGTTGGTTTTGCAACTCCTGGGATTGTTTGTTCAGTTCGCCACGACGTTCTAATATGTCTTCAACAGTATTGATATATTCTGTCGCATTTTCGTCATGCTCTTCCCACTCCGCCAAAACTTTAGCATTGTAGTCGTCCGCTTCCTTCTGAGCTTCTGCCAGTTTTTGTTCAATTTCTGGCAACAAGTCTTCCAGCAGTTGCAACTGTTCCTGAGCTGCGGGCATTTGTTCGCGGGCAGTTTCCAATACTTCCACCAGGTTACGACTGGCAGTAATTGGTGCTTCGGCAGCGTTGGTAGCATTCTGAGCATCTGCCCACTGTTCTGCTAGAGGTTGCAAACGGTCTTGTTGTTGGGATTGCCTGTCGGTGGCCACTAATTGATTGACCGCTTGTTGGCGGAGTTGTTGGGCGTATTTTGTGTAGGTATCCCAGATTATCCAGTCGTGGTCAACATGGGTAAGGAGTACCCAATGTTCTTTTTTCTTCCCAGACCTGCCACGTTTCCAAGTTTTGCGCCATTCTTGCCAAGTGGGACCGTTTTTGCGACTGCGTTGCCAGTGGTAAGCGCCTCGTCTTTCGTACCAGTCAGCTTGAGCTAGTGCAGCAGAGGCTTGCGCGTTGTTTTGGGCTTCTTCTGCTTTTAGTTGGGCTATTCGTGAACTGTATTTGTTGCTTTCTTCTTTGGTTTCGGCTTGCAAGACCTTAATGGCACTACCGTTGTTGGGAACTTGACTTAAAAATGCCTCGCGGTAGGCATTTGCAGTCGGTAGCTGGTTTGCTGCATCGCGTCTTTTTTCTGCTGCATTGGCTGCTGCTTGCTCCCTGTCGCGGTTAATTTTTGCCTGTGGGTTAGGAAGTCTTCCTGCCTTACGGCCCCACTTTACATAGTGTTCCCAACCGCTGTCAAGCCATCCTCGCGACACATGAAGGCGAACATCAGGATAATTCTGTAAGTATATTTGTTCGTTAAACTGATAAATCTGACCGTTCCAGTAGTTAGCATTCTGTTGATGTTGAAGGCGTTGTGCTTCGTTTTGTCTTGCTATACCCAGATCGTGTTGTAATTTAGCATTATATTGCTGCGGATACCTTGCTAACTGTTGATACTCAGCACCATAACGTTCTGCAATAGGCGCAATTTCCTCCCACAACTTCGCATCCTGCTCTATCCACTGTTTCAACTTCTCAATTTCCTGCTTTAAGCTAGTTTCCCCTGCTGCTAACTCATCGCGACGAGGCGCAACAACACCCAAGGTAGTAATAGCATCTCGCAAATCTTCTAAATTCCGGTCGCGCTCCCCATCCACCTCAGCCAAATTATGGTCTATATACTGAATCAAATCATCAACGGACTGAGACAGATTTTGCTGACTTTCTCCAATTTCCTGAGTTTGCTGATGCCCCTCTTGCAATTGACTTACCCACTGAGTCGCACTTGCAGTCAAATCTGCCCGTACTTGGTCATTTAGTTGAGCATAAGCTAACACCGTATCCTCATTAACCGCTTTTTCTGCTGCTGTCTCAGTCTCTAATTGACGGTTTAGCGCCTCTAACCGCTCATCATTACTATTGAGTTGTTCCCGAATTTCCAACTCCTGCTGTTCTCGGAGATTTTCTAGAGATGCAGTAGCTGCCGTCAGGCGATCGCTCAATTCCGTTACTATTTCCTGATTCTCCTGTTGACGTTGCAATAGATTTTTCTGTTGGCCAATAGTTTCGGTAATTAAATCTGTTAGCGCTTGACGACTGACCTCATCTGTAGTATTGTCTAACTCCTGTTGCCAGTCTGCTATCAAACTTCCCAAAGTATCAGCTTGGGAACCCAAATCCTGACTGCGGTCTTGCAACTGTTGAATAAACTCATTAACCTTTGGCTCCACCTGAGTCGCGAAGAAATCCACATCAGATTCAGTACCCAAAACCCCAAAGCTAATCAGATGATTCAAAGCTGCTGCTTGCTCCTTAGTAGTTTGAGCTAATTCTACCGATGCTGTTTCTGTTTGCCCAACAGCATTTTGGAAGTCTGCTAATTTTTCATTTTCTGCCTGTTGCAGAGGTTCTATAGCAGTAACTAGAGGGGGGATT
The DNA here is from genome assembly GCF_050016015.1 of Dapis hubbardiae BLCC-M172. Classification (NCBI taxonomy): domain Bacteria; kingdom Bacillati; phylum Cyanobacteriota; class Cyanophyceae; order Oscillatoriales; family Microcoleaceae; genus Dapis; species Dapis hubbardiae. The sequence continues at coordinate 32,197 of NZ_JBNHEQ010000243.1, read as the reverse complement.
TGACTTTCGATTTCTGCTGCTTTGGCAGTTAAATTAGCCACCTCTGGAGTAACTTTTGCCAACTCCTGCTCTTTACTAGCCACATTTGCTCTTTGAGTAGCGATCGCCTGGTTTAACTCCTGAATTTTCTTGTGAGCTTCCTGTCTCTTAGACCAATTCTCGTTACGCTGCTGTGCCAACCGTGACGCTTTCTGCAAATTAGCGCGATATGCTGCTGCGTGACCGTGGTGATATACATACTGGCGACCGTTGGAATACCACATCCGCGCCCGATGGTGTTGAGCTTGGTTGTAGTAATAAGCTTCAGCACTGTACAGGGATGGGTCTTGAGCATTTAAACTTTGTAACTGCAAGTGCTGGTTGCGGAGTTGCAGTTGAGTCAACTGTAAATCTTTTTTGGCAGTTTGTACCTCTGTTATGAGTTGCGCTTGTTGCTGTTGAGCGGTGGCAAGTTGAGTTTGAGTATCTGCTAGCTGAGATTGTAAGGATAACAGTTGTTTTCGTTCATCTTCCCCTGCTTTGCGAGTTGCTAAAAATTCTTCAGTAGCAGCTATTTGATTATCTAAAGCATTTTGCCAATTATCTTGTTGGTTTTGATATTCGGTTTCCAGAGCATCTGCTTGGTTAATTAACTCGAGGCGGCTTTCTAGGCGATCGACTTCAGCATTAACATGGCGGGCGTATTTCTCTGTCAGTTCTATTTCCTCATATTTGTCTGAGATTTCTGCCTCTTTATCTGCAATACGTTGGTCTATTTCTGCTAAAGTATCCTGGAGATAGATTTTGTCTGAGCTTTCTTTCAGTAGTTGAGCATCTAGCTCTTCTAGCTTTTCCTCATTAGTGGCAATATCAGACTCAATATTGCCGATATTTTGCTCAATTTGTCCTAGTTCAGATTGCAGATTTTGTAACTCTTGCTGTTGGTTGCTTAACTGAGTTTGCAGGTTTTGTTTCTCTGCTGCTATAGTTTGCTTTTCCTCTTGCAGTCCGGCAATATTTTCTTGTTTGGCCTCTATTTGCGGTTGCAAGTTAGTGGCGAGTTGTTGTGCTTGTTGGGCAGCTAAGTTGCGCTGTTGAGTGGTACTGTTGGCAGCAACAAGGTGAGCATCTCGGTTCGCTTTTGCTTGGGGGTTATATATCCAACCATAGACTGCTTCTTTATTGCCAGACTTATCCTGGCGATAGCCAGTCACACCCCAAGTATGAATTTGACCGTTCCAATAATTTGCACTATTTTGATGATACTGTCGCTGTTGCTCGAAATTATTAGTAACGGCGTTTGCTTGGTTTATTTGGTTGTGATAACCTTGCAACACCGACTGCTCTTGGTTAATTTCTCCCTGTTTGGCGGTTATTTTATCTTCAGTAGTGGCAATTTCGGTTTGGGTTTGAGTTATTGCCCCCTCTTGCCCAACAATTTCTGCCTCTTTATCAGACTTAGCTTGCTTGGTGGCAGCTAAATCATTTTCGAGGGAATTAATCGTATCTTGGGTTTGACTAATTGCCGTTTTTGTGTTATTGAGTTGGGAATCTTTGAGAGCGATCGCTTCCTCTAAAGTAGCGTTAGGTTGAATATTTTTTTGGATATCTTTGAAAATTTGCTGCTTGCTTTCGATAGCAGCAATAGTTGCCTGAGTAGCATAAATGTTTGGTTGCAAACTAGCCTCAAGGTGTTGTGCTTGTACAGTAGCTACATTCCGTTGTTTGGCATAATTATTAGCTACTGCTTGTGCAGCATTGCGTTTAACCAATGCTCCAGGATTGGCTAAACGTCCTTCGCGGCGTCCATATCGCCAATAATGATACCATGCACTAGGCATCCCTCCATAACGCTGACGTACTGAACGAGCAACATCTGGATTGTGAGCTAGATAGCTAGTCGTATTAAAAACACGAATTTTACTGTTCCACCGATTTGCATAACCTTGATGCTTTTGCCGTAGTCGCTCAAAATTACTCGCCACAGCATGAGCATCACTAATCTGCTGGCGATAACCATCTAAAATTTCCTGGTGCGGATCAATATCTGCTTGCAAAGCTTGAATTTGACTAGGCATCAACTTCTCAGCTTCAATATCCGCTTTTTCCAAACCTAAATCGCGATATTCTCCCTGAAGTCGCTGCAAAGTCTCATCCGCAGCAGTTTGTTGAGTTTGGGCAGCCGTCAAACGCTCTTCCAAGTCGTCAAACCCATTCAACAAATTATTATTGCGATTTTCTACCCCACGCAAAAAGTCAATATATTCCTGTAAAGGTAACGTATTGGTTTCTGGCAAATTCTGTTGTCGTTTTGCCAAATCATCAATCAAATTACCAATAGCCAAACGTTCTGGAGAGTCAGGAGCAGAAAGATTTAGTTGTTCCTCTTGCACCTTTGCATAAGCCAACTGTTGCTCTATCTGCTCTAGATAATTTTTGGTAGATTCTAACTGACTGGTTAGATTATTATTAGGATTATTAGCTACCTCAGTTTGCAGTTGCAATAATAACTGTTGGACAATAGTTATTTCTTCCGTTAACTGTTGAATCTGTTTTTGCACTGCTGCCCGACGTTCCTGATATGGCAGTAAATAACCGTAAGTTTCTAGGAAATTTTGCAAATCTGTTTGAGTTTGACTGCGCTGAGTTTGATTTTCCTCTACTTCCTCTTGAGTTTTTTGCAGCCGTTCCTCAGTAGCATCGGCTTTTTGCTGCTGTTCCGGCAATTCCTCAGTTTCCAGTTTTTGCAGTTCGTCTTTTGTTTGATTAATCTTCAAATCTAGAGCTTCTAACTGTTGCTGTTGGACTGGAGTTGGCAATGCAAGTAAATCCTTCTCAGCTTGTAACTGCTGTTCTTTAGCATTAATTTCATATTCGATGCCCCGCTTTAGTTGTGGCCAATCTCCCAGTCGTTGGGCTAATGCGGTTGCCTGTTGGTTCAAAGCATTTGCCTCAGTTTGTGCCTGTCGCGCCCATTGTTCAAAAGTGCGACGTTCTGCTTCGGCATTACGGGCCTGTTGTTTGGCTTGGTTACGAGGGGCGATGTGTTCTGGATACTTGCGCCAACCGTGAATTGGGGTACGATTCCAACGGAAAAAACCTGCCCAACCGGAAAAACCTGTGTGACGATAACCAATAACTTCCCATCGATTAATCATAGAGTTATGCCAGTTAGCAGTAAGTTGATAATGTAGGCGTCGTTTTTCTGCTGCTGCCGTTTGCTGCCAGTATTTTTCTGCAATTTGGGTTTGTTGTGCTGCTTTCTGTTTCAATAATTCTATAAGTTTGCTGATGTTCTGGGAACCGTCTTCTAGTTGCGATAAATTTTGAGCGTTACTGGCCTGTGCTTTGGCATAGTTGCGCAATGCCTCGGCTTGCTGTTCTAGTTGTAGTGCTAGCTGTTCATCTTCGTGATAATTTCTTAAAGCAACTGCTGCCTGTTCGGAAGCTCGATTTGCCTTTTGTTTTGCTTGATTTGCAAGACCTTGATAATAACTGTACTTGACAATATCCCCAGTCCACCTTCCACATTTATTGCGAGTTCCACGATAGTTGTGTGCTGTTTGTAAGTGCTGATGATATTGTTGAAGAAAATTCTTAGCTTGAGCAGAATAGTTATCTGCCTGTGCTTTTAGCGGTGCAATTCTATCCCGATAAGCTTTTGCCTGTTGTTCCAGTTTGGCTATCTCCTCTTTGACTGCCGATCCATCATCCAATTCTTTTTCCGTCCGAGCGATCGCCTCCTCCAACACCCTCAACTGTTCAGCATTAGCAACAACCAAATCATCCCGCTCCCCAGTCAAAGCAACTAACCCATCCTGCAAGTCTCCCTGACGCTCCAATACACCCTCCAACCGACTCAACTCAATCTGATAATGCTCCCTTGCCAAACCCAAAGCAGTCACCGACTCTTGATTTTTCACCAAACTTATCGCAGCAGCAGTATCAACATCCCGATAATTATCCAACGCCTCCGACTTCCTAGAAGCAATCTCATTCTGTAACTCCTCCAAAGTCACATCAGGATTACCCAAATCTCTCAAAACTTGCCATTGCTCAAATAACTGATTCTGAGTATCCGTCAAATCCTGAATTGCAGCTTCAGTTTCCGGCGACGCTGCTCGAACATCAACATCTACCCTACCCGCTCCAGTAAACGCCGAAATATCCACATCCCCAAACTTAACCACCGCCTCCGGTGCCACTAAACCAGCCATCAAAACCGCCTCAGTCACATCCAACAAACCAGCACCAGTCTCAGCATCCCAACCTTAATCACCCAAATCTTTAGCAGTTAGAGTCAACAACTCCTTCACTTGCTGATAACTCAACTCTAGGTTAGCTGCCCAAACTAGAGACGCAGCACCAGTCACATAAGAAGTCGCCCTGGAAGTACCCACAAAAGCATTCGGATCATTTTCATACTGCCCCCCAGGAGCAACCAAAGTCAAAGTATCGCCCCGACTAGAATAGTCCGCCACCTCCTCTAACTTATTCACTGCTCCCACAGTAATAATATTGTCAAACTTTTCCGCAGCTTTACCCAAAGCAGACATATCTCCACCAGTATTACCAGAAGCAGCAACCAACAAAACATTATTATCCCGTGCATATTGAATTGCTAATTGTTCCGCTTCCGTCAACTCATAGCGAGTTGTCACCTTTCCTGACTCATCCACCTGAGTCAAATCAAAACTGAGGTTGGCAATACCTCGCTCTTCTCCACTAGCTTTCAAGTTATCCACATATTGTATTAACCGTTCCGCCCAGTTACCATTATTAATAGATAAACGTTGATATTCAGCATTAGGGTTAACAGACTCAAATACTTCCGTCACATTTTCCCCATGTCCATCCGCAAAATCCAAAAATGCCACAGAAGTTTGAGGCGCATCAGGCAAAAGAATAGAAGCAGCTTCCGTAGCATTAATTAAATATTTATCCCAAATCCGAAAATCTTCATTTGCCAAAGCAGACTCCACAGAAGTCGGCAAACCTAAAGCACCCCCTACTTCCTCACTTGCCAAAAGTTTTTCCAAGGTAGCAACTGCTTCAGGAGACACCCCTGCTTTTGCTAAACTTTCTGGTTGTTGGATAGCATGGAAAATATTATCAAAATTAGATTCTAACTCAGTCGCTAAAGTTTCCAAAGCTACTTGTGCTGCATCGTTATCCAAACTAGCTAATAAGTCATCGGGGTTAGCATCAATAGCATTTTGTAACTCAGTTAAACCAGAATTAATAGTTGCCACAGACTCAGGCGCAACATAATTATTGAAAACATTAAAAGTATGAGCTGCAAAACCTCCAGTTTCAGTAGTCGCCTGAATAGTAATTTGACTTTCTCCAGTTTTCGGTAGTGCTTCTATAGATAGTTGGTTATTTTCTAAGTTGATATTGAGAAGTTCACCATTGCTACTTATGGCTTCATATTTCAGTTTTTCCCCATCTGTAGTAGCAAATACCTCAGAAATATCTATAGTTTGAGAGGATATTTCCGGTGTTAAAGTAATGTCGGAAATAGTATTAACTAAAGTAGGAGGTGGCGGGACAGAATTATTAATAACATTAAAGGTATGAGTTGCCACACCTCCTGCTTCTGTCGTTGCCTGAATTGTAATTTGACTTTCCCCTGTTTTGGGTAGTGCTTCTATAGATAGTTGGTTATTTTCTAAGTTGATATTGAGAAGTTCAC
>NZ_JBNHEQ010000243.1:0-26423 GCF_050016015.1 Dapis hubbardiae BLCC-M172 | reverse complement strand
GAGAGGATATTTCCGGTGTTAAAGTAATGTCGGAAATAGTATTAACTAAAGTAGGTGGTTGAGGAGAATTATCAATAATTGGGTCTTGACTACCACTATCGGGATTATTTCTAGGGGGGTCTACTGGTACTATTGCTGGAGGTGGTAAAGTATCTACTGCTCCACTAACATCGGGTATTTCTACTGGTGGTGTGGGTGGATTTATTAGTGCTTCTAAAGTCGGCCAAGTAGACAAATCTTCTAAATCAATATTATTAGCTTCAGTCGGGTTTTCTTGAAAGTATTCGTTGAGATTTTCCCAATAATCTTGAACTAAATTCTCTGTATTTATATCTGCAATATCTGGAGGAGCATCAGTTCCTAAAATAGTAGTAATTAATTCTTGTTCTGTGAATAATCCAAAGATGGGATGGTTAACTAAGGAGTCATCTATTGGTATGGGGCAAGCCGGACCAGGACTAATAATTTATTCTAAAATAAAGGTATTACTTCTTGGCTTTTTAGGAGATTTTTTAGGTTGTTTTTGTTTAGTCTTTTTCTTCCAGAAAAAAACCATAAATTGCACCTCTGATTATTGATTTTTTTGATTTTTTTCTAAATTATTTTTCATCCTGTAGGGGCGTTTTCCTGACGGAATGTTCCGCATTCATGTCGGCGACAGCCGAAAATTGCCATTCGCCCCTACCAATTTCGTTCTACGCAACCTACATTTTTAATTGTTCAATAACAGTTAATTATAGATAAGTAATACCTCAACTATAATTCCTTAATTTAATAATTCTGAATTCTAAATTTTAAATTCTAAATTTTACATAAGTAATACCTCAGTAAATATACAGATTGATTCGTGATTTTAACGAAATAAATAAGGTATTAAACATTTATATCCCAGGATTTACTGATAACCTTTAGAGTTAGCAAAGTATTCCCAAAGAGGGCTTATAACTTCAAAGCCCAACTAATAAATAAAGTTACTAATTACTTAATAAATAAACATAACATAGTTCAGAAACAAAATTGTCGATCTTCGACAACTTTGTTGAAGATCGACAACTTTTATTGATTTTTTTTGAACAAATTATTGCTGAAATTCAAAGGTCGCAAAGCATTCCGATGAAATCGGGTTTAACTCAATAAAAAAAATTTGATATTTTGTCGATCTTCGACAAAAACGACAAAAAACTATGCCATAATAAACAAAATAATTTTATCAAAATAATTGGGTCTAAAATCCCGTCTTTTAAGGCGAAATATTTTTGGAACGTTGCTCTAATACCCGTTACAAAAACATAAGTCGCCAATCGGACGGCTCCCCTATCAGTAAGGGCGAATAGCCATTCGCCCCCTACTGATTTCTGACTTCTGACTTCGTTAAATCTGTCTATGAACAACTTCTAAAATCTAGGATAAAAGTGACTAATTAATTGTTCACAAATACACCAGTATATTCACGGTTTTCTAGTCTAAAAAACTTCTTATTAGTAAGTATTTTATAAATTTATGCAACTAAAATCAGAGGTGCATTGGATTCAACATCCAGATGGTTATTGGATATTACGCAATCCTGAATATCCAACTTTTCTACAGGTAGATAATATTGATAAAAATGTCATTTGTCTGTTAGAAAAAAATCCAATCCCTGCCATTGCGAATAAATACGATTTAACTATCCAAGACATTCAACAATTATTGCAAAAATTAGCAGCAACAGGTATGTTGGAGGGTACGGAACCTCCGCCGAAAAAGTTCTCTTTGGCACAAATATTATTTTTCAAAATTCCTCTGTTCAAACCTGACGAATGGTTAACAGAAAATATAGATAAACTTCGTTGGGTTTGGACGGCTAGTTTTGGTTTTTTTCTATGTTTTTTCCTCGGTCAAACAATTTTTTTGTGGTTAGTTTATGCCACAGATATTGTTTCTGCTCATCAACAAGTTTGGGGAGATTCGACTTTAGCTCCAACTAATTTATTAAAGTTAGGTTTTGCCTCAATGTTGGTGATTTTTTTGCATGAATTAGGTCATGCTTTTACTCTGAAAAATTTCGGCGGTATTGTCCCAGAAATTGGTTTATTATTTATGTGTTTCATGCCTGGGATGTACACGAATACTTCAGACCAATATTGTTTAGTAAAACGGAAACAAAGAGTTTTAGTTGTAGCAGCGGGGGTAATAGTTCAAATAATTATTTGGTCGTTGGCAGTTTGGTTATTATTAGCTTCTCCTCCCCAGAGTTTGATGCAGCAAAATAGTTATTTATTGATGAGTGCTGCTTTGTTGACAGTCGCGTTAAATTTGAATCCATTAAATGCTTTTGATGGTTATCATCTGTTAGTAGCAATGACAGGAATTAATAATTTAAGGAAGCGATCTATCTTGTTTTATTTTGATTTATTGCGCCGTCAACCTTCACCTGAGAAAACATCTGACCAAGCTATTTTAGCTATTTATGCTCCTCTTAGTATTATTTATACGGTTTTGATTTTGGGTTATACGTTGTGGTTAGTTGGGAATTTAATTTGGGAATTTTTACCAATACAGGAATTAGGTAATATCACCATATTATCGTAGGGGTTAACGGCCGTTAACCCCTACAAATTGTGTATGATTTAACTTTCTTAAATTCTGACTTTTGCCTTTTTACTTTTTACTTTTAGCTTTTGACTTTATTAGGAGTATCTATAAATGAAAATCAATCAATTTTTACAAGTTGTTGTGGTTAGCTCAATTATGAGTGTAGGATTTTCTTCCAAGTTGCCTGTAGGAGCTTTTGTCACAAATTCTACTCACAATAACAATAGTAATTTAGCTACTAATAGTAATTCTGCTGGAAGTTCTAATTTATCACAATTTTTAGGTGAAACATCTCAGAATTCTCAAACATCTACTATTGATTGTAACTTAGTAGATAAGGTCAAGGATTATGTAGGGACACCTGAACCTACTTTAATTAGTGGGTTATTTTTTGTAGTAGGATTAGGTTTGTGGAGTCGAAGGAAAAAGATAATTAAGTAGTTGTGCTTTTAGGAATTTCCTAGTTGAAACAGGGGTAGTCAGAGCAATAACCTTGGCTCAACCACAAATGTAACTTCTACTACCACAGACAAAAGCCATACTGTAGCTCAAAAAAAGTGCAAAAATATAGACTACCCTAGACAAATATACACAAAATGTCTAGAATATAAAACAATCACTAATTTGCAGAAAGATTAGGAGTTAGTGTAAAAACTGTACAGCCTTGGGATAATTCTGGAAAGTTAAAAGCCAAGCGCACAATATCAAATCACCCCTATTAAAAATTCTTGTCGCAAAAATGTCACAAATAGCCTTTTTTCCCTCTTGTAATAAAAATTACCCCTTCAAAGCCAAGTCATGGTTCAATAATTGATAATTGATAATTGATAATTGATAATTACCTCTCCCTAAAAGGAAGAGGATTGAATAAAAGGAAAATAAATTCATTATTTCTCCTTTAAAGGAGAGGCTTTAAACCTTAATTATTCGGTAAAACTGTAAAAGCAAGACTAGAAAAGGTTTTAAGTAGTGGGGGTGGTGGGACTTGAACCCACACGACTGTTAAGGTCAACGGATTTTAAGTCCGTAGCGTCTACCATTCCGCCACACCCCCTTAAGAGTAATATATTATATTTTTTTGCTCATTCCTTTATTAAAGCACAATGTTTAAAATTTTGGCAAGTATTTTGAAAAAAAAATATTAAGGATTCTCGGTAAACAGATTAATCTTTTTGTAAGGCTCTAGAATCTAGTCATTTGGGGAAAGGAGTCATTTCAGTTATCAGTTATCAGTTTTTAGTTACCATCGTAACAGCGGATATTTGGTTTTTCCTGTCCTTTCCTGTCCTTTCCTGTCCTTTCCTGTCCTTTCCTGTCCTTCGGAATGCTGCCTCTTGCAGAGGAGCTACCCTAACGCAAACTTGAGAACTTGATTGTATGGCCAATATAGGCTTCAGGCTAAATATCTGAAAAAATCTCTTGCCAGGAGAAAATTATAGAATAATCTGGAGATTTACTGGAAAAACAATTAATCTGCCCATAATATATTAGACAGTATACGATTAACTATTGAAATTTCTCAATCTTGATTTATGAATTTAGAGCTATTAACGAACTTAGAACTAGGCACAAATCTAATTATCCTAATCATTTATGCTGCCCTAGCTGGAGCCTATCTCCTAGTAATGCCAGCTATAGTCTATGCTTATCTTAATACCCGTTGGTATGTTGCTAGTTCTATTGAACGAGTTTTGATGTACTTCTTGATGTTCTTATTCTTCCCTGGTATGTTGGTTTTGTCCCCATTTTTAAACTTTCGCCCTAGAAAGCGACAAATTGAAGGTTAATGCGACGAATTGATGCCATTGTAATAAGTATTGGTATTTTTGGTGCTGGTGGTCTCCTCTATTTAGTATTACAAGTAGTAGGGATAGATAGTACCAATGCTGGTATTTGGACACAAGCAATTTTGGTCGGTGGCTTATTTATCTGGCTACTGACCTATTTATTTCGGGTTACCAATAGCGATATGACTTATAACCAACAGTTAAAGGATTATGAGGAAGCTGTGCTGCAAAAGCGTTTGGAAGAAATGACCCCAGAAGAGTTGGCTAAATTGCAGGCTGAAGTTGAACAGGAAAAGCTAGATCAGAGAAAAAAGCAAGAATAACAGGATTTATAACCAAATATTATGGTAGGGGTCAACGGCCGTTAACCCCTACAAAAGATGTATAGTTTTATTGTCCCTACTGGGTAGTTATAATCAATTATTGAAAATAAAAAATGATTTCAGTTTCTCATTGTTTTGAATCTCTACGCAATAATGGTGGTCAGTGTGCTTTGATTCCCTTCATTACAGCAGGCGACCCAGATTTGGAAACTACAGCTAAGGCTTTGGAAGTATTGGATAGTAGTGGGGCAGATTTGATAGAGTTGGGTGTGCCCTATTCTGACCCTCTGGCTGATGGCCCAGTAATTCAGGCTGCTGCTACTCGTTCTTTGAGTCGCGGGACAACTTTGGAGTCGGTGTTGGAGGTAGTACAAACGGTTAGTCCGAGGTTGCGATCGCCAATAATTCTATTTACTTATTACAATCCTATTTTGTACCTAGGGGTAGAGAACTTCCTAAAAAAAATTTATGATGTGGGTGCTAGGGGTTTGGTTGTGCCAGACTTGCCGTTGGAGGAGGCAGATATTTTGTTGAAACCAGCAAAGGAGATTGGGATAGAGTTGACTTTATTGGTAGCTCCTACTAGTCCAAAAGAGAGAATAGAGGCGATCGCTCGTCAGTCTCAAGGATTTATTTATCTTGTGAGTGTGACTGGGGTTACGGGAATGCGCACTCAAGTACAGACGGGGGTGCAAGATTTGTTGGCACAAATGCGGGGGGTGACTGATAAACCTATTGGTGTGGGTTTTGGTATTTCTCAACCGGAACACGCTTTGCAGGTAAAAAAGTGGGGGAGTGATGCGGTTATTGTTGGTAGTGCGGTGGTGAAGCGGTTGGCTGAGGGAACTCCCGATGAGGGTTTGGAGGCGATCGGGCAGTTTTGTCAGAGTTTGAAGGCAGCTATAATTAATAATTAACAATTAATAATTGGCATTGCTGATTTTGGGTATAATTCGTATTTTTTGGTAATTGCTAAACTATTGAATAACAAATATTTGAGATTGTTGAATTTTTATTTTCATACCTTTATTCAGCAATGCTTAATAATTAATAATTACTCCTTGTTGAAAAAATGAGATTAACACATAAAGAAAGTTTTTGATATTATTTTCTTAACGCGGAGGCTTTAAATATGAATTGTTTAATTGTTAATTATTAACTATTGATTATTAATTATTCGGTAATAAATTCTATCTTTTTTCGGCAATTACTTGTAGTTCTCCTCCTTCATTATGTCTGGGAGACAAAAATTCTGCATTCAAAACTAGAAATTTTGCTTCAATAATCTCTTGCAAAATATCATTAGAATAACCAATGTAGCGAGTAGCTATACCATTATAAATAGTACAGCGTGTTTGAGGATCAAAATTATGAAACTTAGTTGTTGTGAGAATGTAATTACACATCGTATTGATTATCAGAATACCACCTGGTCTCAGAATACGATGAGCTGTCTGGAGAAATAGAAGGCGATCGCTACCAATGATACAATGTAAACAACGACCATCTAAAGCAAGATCAAAAGAGGCATCAGGAATTTCAGTTAATTTGAGGACATCACCCTGAATAAAGTTAACATTAACATTAGCCTTCGCTGCATTTTGAATCGCCCAATTAATTGCAGTAGGAGCAATATCAACACCTGTAACATCATATCCTGCTTGTGCAAAATAAATACTGATATTTCCTGCCCCACAACCCAATTCCAGTAATTTCCCCTGTTTGGGAAATGCTGGTTTTTGCATCAATGGTTGCCAACTGAGTTGCCAGTCTTCTTCCAATTCTTCATGTTTCATCCAACCTGCATACTCTGGATTATTTTGTCGCCTTTGGTAAGCACGGTCATGTCCTGGATAGTCAGTTTTCATATAAATATTGAAACTTTTGCCAAAATTATCCAAATCAATAGAGATGTTCAAAAGAACATCTCTACCGTGATATAATTAGTTTGAAGGTTTCTTCCAACCTGATTGATAATATACTGGAGAACCTGTATCTGAAACAAAATGACAAGCTAAGTAAGAATTAATGAAACTCTTCCATATTGGTTCGCTTGACTTACGATAATATTCACCCAGGATAGGTTTAATTGCCTCTGTTGCTGTTTTCAAATGATAATGAGGCATACTCAAAAAGATGTGATGAGCGACGTGAGTACCAATGTCGTGATGAATGGAGTTGATAAAACCATAGTCGCGGTCGATACTTGATAATGCACCTTTGAGAAAATACCAATCATCTCCACGATACCAAGGAATATCCGGTTCTGTGTGGTGTAGGAAGGTGACTAAATCTAGCCACATCACAAATATTACATAAGGAACCAGGTAATATTTTACTAGAAAAACCCAACCAAATTGATAGGTCAGGAAACCAAGAAAACCTACCATTAACATCCAGAGAGCTGAACTGGTTAAAACATCCCATTTTTCATTAGGACGGAATAATGGACTATCGGGCATGAAATGGGAGCCTGCACGATTTGGCGATCGCCTAAATAAATAGAATGGATAGGCTAATAATACTATATAAAAGCGACCTATCTTTTCAGGCCAAGACATATTATTGTAATTACTCTCAGTCACTGGATACCAACTTTCATCAGTGTCAATATTTCCGGTATTGGCGTGGTGAGTTCTGTGGCTGATGCGCCAACCGTGGTATGGTACGAGAATAGGAGTATGAGATAGATGCCCAATTAAATTATTCACCCATTTATATTTGGAGAAGGAACCGTGACCGCAGTCATGTCCAACTACAAATAATGCCCAAAACATAGTTCCTTGCATTAACCAGAAAATGGGGAAAAAGAACCATGAATCTAAATTGTAGGCAATAGCATATAAACCTGCGATAATGCCAATATCTAGAAAGAAATAGCTCAGAGACCTCCAGAGGGAAGGTTCAAAACAGTGGGGAGGAATAGCTGCCTTCACCTCTTGGAGAGTAAAGGGTAACTCTATTTTTGAGGGAGTTGAGTTTTTGTCAGTTGCTTGAGGGAGAACAGTGTTTGATTGCACTAAATTTTTCAGTTTATCTATTATGACCGATATTTCATCTTTACACAAGCTATACCGTTTCACGGAAGTCAAAAGTCAAAAGTCAAAATAATATTCTATCGGCTCAAAACTCTGACGTTAAAGTAATTTCAGCAAATAATTTAACATCTATAAAGTTTGAAATTATTTGTGACATCTTTAAAGTGAATTGGTATTACATGGAGCAGGTTAAGTTCCCATCAATTACTCGTAGCTCTGCTAAATGAATAGAGAGAAGAGGGGTAGAAATTTATGGCACTTTTACTGCATTAGGACAAATTCCATTAGCTCAGAAAAAAGAGCTGGTAGTGGTAAACAAGTAGCGACTTTTGCTATATCCCTCTTAATACAAAGAGAGTTACACCAACTCGAAACACTACTGCTACAAGACTACCAAGTAGCTAGTGGAAGATGAAACAGTATATATCGTAGCATAATCAGGGAGTAGTTAGGCACAAGAATTTTCTTAACTAGGACTTGCTGATTAAATCTCAAACAATTAATAATAAATAATAATAAAGTTTTTAGCCTTTTTGAGTTTGAAAAAAGTGCCTGGTTTTCAGTCTAATACTAATTTGATAAATGTTTCTTACATAAGGTAGCGACGTTGCATGCAACGTCTCTACATAAGAAGGAAAAAGGGTTCATTAATTGATAATTGATAATTGATAATTACCGAAATATTGTGGGTATGCGCCTCCCCTTGGATAGGGGATAATAAATAAAAATTTTCCTGTTCGTCAATCCTATCCGTTTTCAAGGAGAGGTAATTCTAAATTCTAAATTATTGAACTTTGGTTAAAACCTTACAGGAATTGAATATCGGGAAATATCCTAACACTTTTTTTCCCGTATCCAAGCGGAGGCTTTAAACCAGAATTATTTAATAATTAATTATTAATTATTAATTATTGGGTAAAATAAAGATATAACTATCTCAAATAAATTTTATCGACTGTTTTTAACCATAATCCGATCAACATATACCTTTTTGTAGCATTCTTTTTTAAAAATGGTATAAAATGCCTAAAAAGCTAAATTTTTGAGCAGACAACGGCGAAAAAATTACTCCCCTACCCCCCCTACTCCCCTACTCCCCTAACTCCTTAAACACTAACTAGGCCAAGAATAATTTGTAAGCTGGATTTTGGCTTTCGTCCCAATAGGGATAATCTAAGCTCTGGAGAAAAGTTTGCCATTCGGCCATCTCGTAGGGAGGGACTTGTATTCCTACGGCAATACGTCCATAATCTGCCCCATTGTTGCGATAATGAAATAAACTAATATTCCAGTTGGGACTCATGGACGCAACAAATTTCATTAATGCCCCTGGCCGTTCCGGAAACTCGAAACGGTAAAGTAATTCGTGATGGGCGAGGGGAGAACGACCACCTACTAGATGACGCAGGTGTAATTTTGTTAGTTCGTCGTCTGTTAAGTCTATGCTTTTCAAACCTTGAGTTGTAAATGTTTCTAGTATTCTGGCAGCATCAGCGCGGTCTTTTATTTGCACTCCCACAAAAATATGTGCCTCTTTTTCCTCGGCAATACGATAGTTGAATTCAGTAATATTCCGTTTGCCAAGACAGTCGCAAAACCTACGAAGACTACCTGGGGTTTCAGGAATAGTAACGGCAAAGATAGCTTCGCGACGTTCTCCCAGTTCGGCGCGTTCGGCAACAAACCGGAGACGGTCAAAGTTCATATTTGCTCCGCAGGCGACAGCGATGAGGGTTTCTCCTTGAATTTGTTTTTGTTCGACGTAAGCTTTGGCTCCAGCGATCGCTAAGGCACCAGCAGGTTCAACAATGGAACGAGTATCTTCAAAAACGTCTTTGATGGCAGCACAGGTATCATCGGTTTCTACGAGAATAATATCATCTACATATTGCTGACAAAGGCGAAATGTTTCTTCCCCTACTTCTCGTACTGCCACACCATCGGCAAATAATCCCACCTGGGGTAAACGGACTCGATGTCCGACTTTTAAAGATTGTGACATAGCATCAGCATCAACAGGTTCAACACCAATAATTTTGATTTCGGGGCGTAACCGTTTAACATAAGCTGCAATACCAGAAATTAAACCTCCACCACCGATGGCAACAAATATGGCATGGATTGGTTTTTGGTATTGGCGGAGAATTTCCATACCTATTGTACCTTGTCCAGCGATAACGTAGGGGTCGTCAAAGGGGTGAATAAAAGTTAAGCCTTTTTCTTCTTCGAGTTGACGGGCGTATTTATAAGCTTCATCAAAAGTTTCGCCATGCAAAACAACTTCTCCTCCCCTAGCTTTTACAGCATCTACTTTTAGTTGGGGGGTAGTTACTGGCATAATTATTATGGCGTTGGTATTGAGGTGGGTTGCAGCGAGAGCTACTCCTTGAGCATGGTTGCCTGCGGAGGCTGCAATAACTCCACGGGAAAGAATGTTGGGAGGGAGTTGAGCCATTTTGTTGTAAGCTCCACGGAGTTTGAAGGAGAAGACTGACTGCATATCTTCTCGTTTGAGTAGGAGCTTGTTGTTAAGGCGAGTGGAGAGGTTGGCAGCAGTTTCAAGTGGTGATTCTTGAGCTACATCGTAGACGCGGGCGGTAAGAATTTGTACTAAATAATCACAATACATAGGTGTTTTTTTCTTAATAGGGAGTAGGGGGAAATAAGTGCGAGCTTTTCAGCTCATAGAGCTACAAAAAGTTAGTAAGTAGGTACACAAAATTAATTACCAATGGATAATGGATAATTGATAGTTAATCCCCAAAGGTTTAAAGCCTCTCCTTTTAAATAGAAAAAGTGCTAGGACATTTCTCCATATTCAATCCTCTCGGTTTTAACAACCAGGTAATTATCCATTATTCATTATCCATTATCCATTATCAATTAATGAAACATCTATACAAGCTGAATTTTTTGCCTTCTAAAGGTTCTATAGAACTAGAATAGGTCAATAATTTTGTTTAGGTACTATTTTATGTTGGGCTGACTATAGCAGAAAAATCAAGCTTCCTTCTGCTTCCCTACCCCCTACTCCCTAAAAAGACTTTTTTAGCAAACCCTAGACTAGCGAAAATTTTTTGATCTGAAGCACCCAAAATGTATGTCTTTGTAATTTTTGTATTATTTAGTATTATTCTGCTATACGCAATAGTAAAATATATAATTAAATCTTATGTTTGTCGGTACTACTGAAGCTGCTTCTTTATTGAATATTTCTGCTCAAAGAGTTCGAGTTTTGCTTCAGGAAGGTCGGATTCAAGGCGCTCGGAAAATTAATGGTAGAACTTGGGGAATTCCTCTATACAAAGGAAGACCAAGAATCTCTGGTAAAAAACGTGGCCCCAAACCCAATTGGTTGCCTCTGCGCCATTGTGGTAAAAATACCCTTCATTTTAATCGACCTAATATAGAGAAAAATCGGAAGCGGAAAAAAGTCGATCCTCAAGCCAAAGATGAATATGTACTTTCTGCCCAACGTGGCTCTAAGATTTTAAGTAAGGGTCACGAAATGGAGATTCACGGTCCTTGTCGGATTGTTTATCGACCAGATGAGCCTCATAGTTGTGGAGCGACTGTATGGATTGAGACTTTAGCAACAGTAACTGTGTTTAATTTAGATGGTACAGTGGAACGGGTAGATAGTAGATGGGTTTGGGAAGAAGAGGAGATGTGGAAAATTAACAAGAAAAGTATTGAGGAATTAATTAGGATTAGTTGATTAACTATCAAAGCATTTACCGAAAAATTCGGTTTAAAGCCTCAACTTTATATTATAAAAGTTTTTTCCTCCAAGTTCTCAAAGACACTATCTTCACCAGTTGAGATAGGATAACCAAAAAAAACTGCTTTATAAAACCGATATAAAACCTCATATAGCGTGACATTTTAATGTTTACTTCCTGTTTCTACCGGAACTGTCGGCAGCACTCCGTCCACAGGCATTGACGGTCAAGCCGACCGCATCTCTCAAATTAATACTGGCGTTTAAATCCCTATGTATTGACAAGCCAAATTCAGGGCAGTCATAAGTTCTCAGATGCCAGGGCATATCTTGAACATGACCACAATTAGAGCAAGTTTTTGATGATGGGAAAAATCTATCAACTACTACTAGCTCCGAACTGTACCATTGGCACTTATATTCTAGCTGTCTGCGAAACTCATAAAATCCTTGGTTTGCTATTGACTTAGCTAATTTATGGTTAGCTTTTCATGTCGCGCAGCGAAACATTCCGCGAAGATTCAAATCTTCTATGACTACTATGCCGTGGTTTTTGGCTAAGTATGTTATCAATTTATGAAGCGCGTCTTTACGGAGGTTTGCTATCTTTCTATGCAACTTGGCTATCTTGAGTTGTGCTGCCCTCCAGTTAGCAGAACCTACCTCTTTGTGACGATTTAGGTATTGTATTCTAGATAGTTTAGCTGTCATACTTTGATAAGATTTTACACTTTCAAATACTTTACCGTAACTTAAAGAAGAATAAAGTTTTTACTCCTAAATCTACACCAACAATTTCAGTCTTTTTAGGTGTTGGAGTGGAAGTAAATTCATAACTGCAACTGATATACCAATCACCTGCAAGTCTACTAAACTACTCTCTACTACTTACTGCCGAAATTGAATACGATAAACCCGATTATTGACTTCTTCAGTAAATAATAAACTTCCATCTGGCAATACTTGTAAACCCGTCGGACGACCCCAAGTTGTTTCTGCTGAAACATCTAAAAATCCTGTTAAAAAGTCTCGATATTCTCCTGTAGGATTTCCACTTTGATCAAAGGGTACAAATACTAATTTATAACCTGTAGGTTCCTGACGATTCCAACTTCCTCGAAATGCTACAAATGCTCCATTTTGATATTCTTCTGGGAAAGTTTCTTTATCATAAAATTGGAGTCCTAGAGGTGCAGAATGGGATTGAAATAAAACATCAGGAGTTTCAGTTTGAGCTACTAAATTAGGATTTTCTCCAGCTCTTCTAGGGTCTTCCAAATTAGGTGATAAATAAGCATACGGCCAACCATAAAATTCGCCTGCTTCTAATCCTGTTAAATAGTCAGGAACTAAGTTATCTCCTAATCCATCTCGTTCATTGACAGTTGTATAAAGTTGACCTGTAATTGGATTAAAGTCTAAACCGACAGGATTTCTTAAACCTGAAGCAAAAGTTTGTTGATTAGAACCATCGAGATTCATTACTTGAACTGATGCTCTAGGTAATGCTTCGACAGATACATTGGAGAGGGAACCAATAGAAACAAAAAGTTGATTATTGTCAGAAATTGCTAAGTTTCTAGTCCAATGACCTCCTGTTGGTAAATCGGCAATTTTTTCACCAGTGCCATTAATTTGTATATCCCCAATATTGTAGGGAAATCTAACTATTGAGTTTGTGTTTCCAACATAGAAAAAATCTTCAGTAAAAGCCATACCAAAGGGTTGATTTAATCCATTTGTTTCTGAGGCAAAAATCTGAGAAAAATCTGCTGTTCCGTCGCCGTCTGTATCGCGCAATAAACGGATTTGATTTAGTGGTGTTTCTGTTACTAATACATCTCCGGTAGGAGTAACTGCTAACCAACGAGGTCTTTCTAAATCTTCAGCAAAAACATTAACTGTAAATCCATCAGGAACTTGGAAAGTTGGATTATCGGGAACTGGAATAATATCGGCAGGATTAGAAGCACTTTCACTGGCAAAAGGTTGTGGTAATGAATCTAGAGAAATGCGAATATTTTCTGATGATAATGGTTGGGTTTCTATGAAACTACTGTTAAGGTTTTCATTGCCAGATATATCTATAAAAGATAAAGTATTTTGGTCGATTTCTGCTGGTGAAGTAGCTAATAATAAACCGATTATTTCTCCTGAACTGCTAATTCTAATTACAGTATCGTTGCTTCCTGGGGCGGTAGTTTCAAATGTTATATCATTAGTAGTTAAATCTGATGGTAAGTTGAGGCGATCGCCTATTGAAAAATCAGTAATTATGTCTGCTTCTTGGGAAAGGAAAAAGACATCTGCACCGTTGCCTCCAGTCAGAGTATCTATTCCTAAATCTCCATATAAACTATCATCATTTTCTCCACCATTGAGCAAATCATCTTCTTTTCCACCTCTTAATATATCGTTTCCAGCATCACCAAAAATTTCATCATTGCCTAAATTTCCACTGAGAAAATCATCACCATCTCCACCGAAAATAGAGTCGAAATTTTTGCCTCCGAATATTGTGTCATTACCTTGATTTCCAATAATTGTATCGTTGTCTTGATTACCATTAATAATTTCTGCATCTTCAGCTCCAATAATTGAATCATTGCCACTTAAACCAAGTAAACCTCCAGGCAAATTTGTTAGTAATTCAGGAGTTAGCTGAAAATTATCAGAATCTAAAGTTAATTCATAAAATCCGTTAGGAGTAGGACCTGTCATTGTTTTTAGATATATTGAAATTTTTTACTATTTTAATAGTATAGAAGTTAGGAATTAGTGATAGTTGTTGTTTATCAATATTTAATTTTTGACCAGTGAGAATATCTTGCTCTTCTTGTAATTGTAAGTGGGATTTTTAGTATTGAAAGTAGGTTGGGTTGAGGAACGAAACCCAACATAAATAATACCTATTTCATAAAATATTGCTATAGTGGTTTTCTATGCTGCTGCTAATTTAGAGATTAATACTCTAACGACCTTTTTTGAATTTGGTATAAGTTTCAATATTTCTAATTATCGCTGTTTTCTGCTGTTTCAAATTCGACTTTATCGTAAAAATCTGCTAGAAAGTAGGTTGGGTTGAGGAACGAAACCCAACATAAATAAGTTTCAATATTTCTAATTATTGCTGTTTTGTGTTGTTTCAAATTCGACTTTATCGTAAATATCTGCCAGGGTTATTTGAAAATCAATTTAATTGAGACATATAGTTTCTTCGAGTTCGTTATATTCTGAAAAAATCCACTTTTTTTGAGCAGTTTTGTAATATTGTTCGACTTGTATTGTGTATTGATCTATGAGTAGATATTCTTGAAATGTAGGAATAGTTCGATAAGCTGCAAATTTTTCATCTTTGTCATAATTTATAGTAGAATTTGACAAAACTTCGGCGATTATTATGGGGTTAGTAATTGTATCTTTTATTCCTTGTTGTAGTTGTAAATTTCCTGGAGTTACCATAACATCAGGATAAGTATAGATGTGTTTTTTCGGAATCCAAAGTCGTTGGTCGGAAATAAATACTCTATAGGGTTGACGTTTGAGGGAAAAGTTTAAAGCTGCGCTGAAATTAAGGGCAATTTGATTATGATTTGGAGTTCCACCAGTCAAGGGAAAAATTTCACCGTTGATATATTCGTGTCGTTGTTGTGAGTTAGTTTCAAGGTTTAGATATTCTGTGGGAGTGTAGTTTTTTTGTTGTTGAGTTTGCATAATTTTAAGGTGTTATGGAAAAGGCAATTTATGCTGCTTTTGGTAATTAAATGGGGATGAAATAATTGCTTGGGTAGAGGTAATCTTCGTTTGATTCCTCGATGACTCGAATCATTTGATATTTAATGGCGGTAGTGTCGGGAATGACTTGATAAATTTTGCTAATTTCTAATGAGTTTGGATAGTTTTTATTGTTGATGCAGATGACAAATTTAGTTTCTGGGTAAGGGAGTTGCATAATTAGGTTTTTTCCTTTTCTTTTTCTTCTACAAATCCTAAATTAAGAAAATCAATTTTTTCCTTTCTACTTCCTAGCTTTATTCCCCAACGTTCCTCCATGAAATTCAAGAGCTTAAGACCCCTTTCCAATATTTCTTTTGCTGTCCAATCATCCTTTTCACTAACTTCTATTTCTGAATAGGAACCATATTTATATCCAACATTCTCTCCATTAGAACATTTTTCTTCAAAACATCTATTTCCCAGGCTAGAATTTTTTGGATGTGACAAAGCTAACAAATTTCCTAAAGACTGTCTCAATATATTTCTTTGAGCAGTATTATAATTAGAAAATTTTGTAGTCCAACATGGCTTGTGAGTATTTTGTGGATAAATATGTTCTATAGTTTTAAAATCACCATAATCTTCATTATTAAAGTTATCCCAGTTTAATTTATAGCGTTTTGCCTTTGATTTTTCCTTTATAAAAAGCTCATATTCATACAAAAAATACTTGATGCCATGCCACTTATAAAAACCCGATTTTTGAAAATCTCCTTTGATTCTTGATACAATATTATTCTGATTTATTAGTCGAGTCCGAAAAACTTCGATAGACTCAATAATTTGCTTAGGTTTTTTTTCACCTTTACTAAGTTCTCTAGCTAATTTAATCATGTTCATTGGAGCTTCTCCATATACAAATAAAAAAGCATACTCGTGGCGAGTATAACTCAATAATTTGAGAAAACCTATTTTTTCCAGAATTTTCAAAAGTTTAATTCTTTGTTCTACATCCTTTTCTTTTTGAAAAAATACCATGAGTAATGGAGCTTCAGGAAAAAAATCATCATTTCTAGAAAATCTAATTAGTTTATCTATCCAAAGTTTTTCTTCTGTAGTAAAACCACTATCACTAGGATTAATAATTTGATACCATAACTCTACAGAGGACTTAAGACTTTGAACATACTTATATATCTCTTTTGGCGTTAACGTTTCCTGATTATTTATTTTTCCTTTGTTGTTTTTATCGGCTACTATACTCTTTACTGTAAATTTATTTTCTAAAAGGTATGTACTATAGATACCTCTTCTTTTGCCTGAATAAATATGTTTACTAACTGAAAATAAATCAAATAAAAAATCATCATCGTCTAATTCTTCTGATTTGCCAAAGTAAATTGTAAAGTGATTAGATAGAAATATATCATCATCCAAAGGTTTATCTTTGTTCTTTCCCAGATGATGATACATAGTTTTCCAAGTTTCATTAATGCTATTCCTTAGTTTATTTTTTTCATCATCCACAACTTCAAATTTTGTTGAAAGATATATTAATCTATTCTTTAGCAACTCTAAGTATGAAAGAGGCTGACCTCTATTTTTCATAGTTTCAAAAGCAACAAATACATCTATATCACTTGAGATTGTATAAATATTAAACAACAGACTTTGAGTAAGTTTGCGATATATAATTTCCTTAGCTTCTAATTTTAATTTTTTGATATTTTCCGCAAAAAATTCCTTGGCAAATTCGAGATTATGAGTATAGATTGTTTCCTGTAAAGTTTCACTATAATCTGACTGTTCAAGAAATATCCTGGTCTTCAAAAATTCATAACTGGGATTATCTTTCTCGTAACCAAAAATATAAGACCTTGATATACCTTCATCCTTAGAATCATAGATATATTTGCTTTTAATATCACTAGCAGATCGAAAATTAATTTTGTCTTTTTCTTCATCTTTAAGTGATTCTATGATTACTTGAATTAAAATAATTGCAGTTGTCAATTTTTGTTGCCCATCAACAACATAATATGGCTCATAACTCTTATATTTAATAATCCAATCATCATCTTCCCATTTATCATAAATTTTTTCGGGTACTTGTTCGAGAGTTAAAACTCCTAAGTAATGCTTTTTATCCTCTTCAAGTTGGTTTAAATCACCCCAAAAATCCATTAGCTGTTTTTTTGTCCAAGCATAACCTCTTTGATAATCTGGGATTCTATACAATTTTTCTGTAAACAATTTTGATAAAGATTGTAGTGAGTCTTCCATGTTAAATGTCTAGTTGGAAAATGTTACCTGGTAAAAGATGACAAATTTTTTATGATTGCCAGTAAAATTACGGTTTACTACACTTCAGATTTACTTAGCTTAACCATGATTTATACTCGTAGACTTTGAGTATATCAATATTTGTCAAACTTGGAAATATATGATAAAAATCAGAGAAATATTTGTCTTAAAACTCCCAATAAAAAATTCAACTAAAGCAAGCTATACTTTTTATTATCAAACAGATTTTTCCAAATAAATAATCAATTCCGGTGCGTTACGTTTCTCTAATGCACCCTACTAAATTTACATCCCAATTTTTTCCCTAATTTCTCTCAACTTATCCCCAACTTCACCACTGCTTAATAAACTCTCCGCTTTCCCCAAACCTTCATTAATATTAGAACAAATTCCACAACGCCACAAATAAAAACCGCCATTCCAAATAGCTGCTGACATTAACTCACTCGCTTTACCCTGCAAAACTCCCTGCATTTCCTCGACTAACTCCGCAGTTGAACCCAATGCAACTTCCTTCCCGCCACAACTATAGTCACTCGGATGTAACAACAAACGTTCAAAAGTGACATTATCCCCAGATGGTATCGACACCCCAATAATAGAGGTTCGATCGCGTGGCAAGTCGCAACTTCCCTCTAACCCCTTCACCGTTGTATAATTCCTAAAACCCTGTAATTTAAAAGCTTCACGAAACATACCTTCTGTGGGAGGGTGAACATATCCCCCAGCTAAATGAACTTCTCCCACAAACGGTACCCAAATTAATTCCATCGTTGCTAGAGGAGGTCTTTTACCAATATCTCGACGGTATTCTACTAAAGCATCTGCTTGGGGAAAATGTTCTGGTAAATAAACAAACCCTAAACCAGTCCGCTCAAATACCTGTTGCACCTGCATCAACGATAATTTTCCCCATTCAACCCCCAACCCTTGCCAAATCTCAATAAAAGGTATTCCCTCTTTTGTCGGCATCCGCGCTCCACCGTGCATCACAACAAACACTCCCGCTGTTGCCAAAATTAAAGCTGTGAGTGGGGTGACAGGTGCAGTACGCGATCGCCCATCATAAGGACAACCTAAAACTGTTACTATACTCATAGATGGTTGAACTTGGAGTTTTGGCCCCAATTCCTGATAAGCATCTAACATTCCCGCTAACTCCTCACCAGTGGGGCGTTTAATGCGGTGAGCAATAAAGAAAGCACCTATTTGGGCAGGTGTTGCTTCCCCTAATAACATCATCCGCATTGCTGCTGCTGCTTCTTGGCGAGTTAAATTTTTCCCTGTTTGGGTACCACTGCCAATAGTTTTCAGTAATTCTCGAAAGCGATCGCTCATTTGTTTATCTGCTTCATAAAACCGATATAAAATGTCACATTATGACGTTTTACTGTTTACTTCCTGCTTCAACTGAGGCCGTCGGCGGTGACTCATCCACAAGCATTCACGGTCAAGCCGACCGCATCTCTCAAATTGATACTGGCGTTTAAATCTCTATCTATTGACAAGCCACAGTCAGGGCAGTCATAAGTTCTTAGATTTAACGGCATATCTTGAACATGACCGCAGTAGGAGCAAGTTTTTGATGATGGGAAAAATCTATCAATAGCTACCAGCTCAGAACCATACCACTGAGTTTTATATTCTAATTGTCTACGAAATTCATAAAATCCTTGGTCTGCAATTGATTTAGCTAGTTTATGGTTAGCTAACATACCGCTGACATTCAAATCTTCTATGGCAACAACACTGTGGTTTTTAGCTAGATATGTTGTCAATTTATGAAGTTCGTCCTTGCGGATGTTAGCTACTTTGGTGTGTAGCCTAGCTATTTTGAGCTGTGCTTTTTTCCAGTTAGCCGAACCAATAATTTTATTGCGGTTAAGATATTGTAACTTAGAGAGCTTGTTTTCAAACTTCTTGTAAGATTTAGTGCCAACAAAAACTTTCCCATCACTTAAAGTAGCTAAGGTTTTTACACCTAAATCTACACCTATCACATCAGTTTTTTTGGGGGTGTCGTGAGGATGAAATTCATAGCTGCAACTTAAGTACCAATCACCTGAGTGTTTACTAATAGTTATTTTTTGAGTAGTTGCCTCAATCAACTCATAAGTTTCTACAATACCAATAAAAGGTAATTTATGATTCCAACCATTAAGTTCTATTGGTTTTCCACAATTATCTATTGTAAAAGAATCAGACTTACTTTTCTTCTTAAATTTTGGATGTTTACCTAACCCTTGAAAAAACCTCTTAAATGCTTCACCCAAGTTGATGAAAGCGTACTGATAAACTCTAGACGACAAGTTCTTCATCCAAGGATAAAGTGGTTTTGTGTGGTTGGTAAAAACCTCTCTAAGCTTACGGACATTGGGCTTATAACCATCAATATATGCAGCATTCCATAAACTTAAACCCCAGTTGTAACACCAGCGTGAATAGCCAGCGTGTTGAGCCATCAGAGTTTTCTGCTTATTATTAAGTTTCAGCTTTGTTCTAATGGATTTCATATATGGGTGAGTGCAACCTGTCTAAAAGTATGCCTTTTGACGTATTATATCGTTTTTCTTTGATTAAGTCAATGCTCTCCGGTTAATTAGTTGGTAGTTCTAAATATAGTTAAGGATATCAGAGATTATTTTTAACTTTTGACTTTTGACTTTTAACTTTCCTGACTCCTCCAGGAATCAATTCTTTAACTAACTGCCAAAAATATTTTATTGGCGGAATTTCTATCCGATCGCTAGTTGTTACTACTACCACTTCACGACTCCAAACAGAATCTTTTCTTGAAGATACCTTAGAATTGGTCAAAGTCGTATCTATACTTCTAATAGCTAGAGTAGGGTCAAGTCTGGCATCTATTAAAGCTGAATGTGGAAGTAGAGCAATTAAATTTCCTTGTCGTACTACTCCTCGGAAAGCATCCAGGGTATTTAACTCTAATGCAGCATTAAGTTTTGCTCCTAGTCGCTCAAATTGTTCTTTGACTAATCTCTGCATTCCATACCCATCTTTGAAGACAACTTGAGGGTAGTAAATAAGTTCCGCCCAGGGTATTTGTTCGTATTCGGTGAGGGGATGGTTTGCTGCCATTAATACTTCTATAGCTTCGGTGTAGAGAACATCCATTACCATTTCTGGACTGGTGGTGAATAAACGGTTATTCATTACAATGGCGATATCTACTAAACCGTCTTTGAGAACTTTCAGGGTGCGATCGCTTCCTAGGGCAGTTACCCGTAATTTTACTTCTGGATAGTGGCGACAAAATCTTTGCAAAACTGGAGGGAGATAGGCAGCACAGACAGAGTGAATAGCTGCGACACATAACTCTTGCTGTTTTCCGGCGAGCATTTCTGCTATTTCTTGACTAGCATTTTCCCAAGCTTGACAAATTTTCCGAGCATAAGGCCACAAACATTCTCCTACTAGAGTTAGTTTAGCTTGGTTGCTACGGTGGAATAGGGCAGCACCGACTTCTGTTTCTAAGGCTTGTATTTGCCGACTGACTGTTGATTGGGTGACGTTACATTTTCGCGCTGCTTCTTGAAAGCTACCCGTTTCTGCAACCCATAAAAAGGCTTGCAACTGCTCCAGGCGCATATTTGATGATGTTTTTTTTTGTAATGTTTAATAAAGTTTGGCTAGTGGTGTACAAGTAGTGATATTCTTTAAAAAATTAAGTGGGCAAGCAAATACTATTCCTCTAATTAGATATATTTCTTGTAGCAATAGTGCCTGTTGCCTGTTGCCTTCTGGAACTGCCTCCACAATAAATCACTACATATAACAATCCTAAATAGGTTGCGGGTAATTAAAAAGTAAATAAAAAAGTTGAAACTCTCACCTGTTCCCTGTTCCCAGTTAAGTGTTCCCTAAAAAGCAGTAAGATTTTTACCACAAATAAAATAGGATTGCTATATACAGGACTACCTAAAGTTTAAAACTATTTGTGACATCTTTAAAGTGAATTGGTTTAGATGTTTCAGTCTACTACCCAACAAACTTAGAAATTGTAGAAGATCAAAAAGAATCTTCACAATTTTTCTATTCCGACTCCTGACTCCTTTCAATTAATTACATTGAATATAAGGCTTCCATACCCAGCCTACTTGTTGAGGATTAGCCGTAGAACTAACGTAAACCCACTTTGTTTGAGACTGTTGTCCTGCTGGTGGCTGTGTAACTTGTAGTTGAGTACCTTTTTGAAAAACATAGGGCATAGGGTTACTTCGAGCATTAGGAAAATCTTGAACTGAAATATGAGGGGAATCAGGCCAACCTGTAACTTGGCACATTGTTCCTATAGGTATTCCACCTGTCGTACTTCCTGTATTAGGTAGTTGTGAAGCAGAGCGTGTATTACAATTTTGCAGATAGGGAGTATATACCCAACCTTGAGCATTATTAGGCCCAGTTACTTGCGTCCATTCTCCGTCATTAGACCTATTGATGACTGTTACAGGAGTACCATTGTTAAAAAAGGCAATATTTTTACCTTCACCTGGTCGATCTCGGAAATCTACACCTTGACGGTTATCTGCTGGTGAAGACTGAAGCTGACAAACTTGTTGTTGTTGAGCAATTAATATCTCATTTGTGCGGTTAGTTGGTGGAGTCCACTGGTCTGCCTTAGCAATATTTGGCATTTGGCTACCTAATAAAGATAGAGAAGCAATTGTTAATATTCTTAGATAATTTGGCCTTTGGTTGATGTTATTTTGCATAAATATTCTGAGCTATTTTTAATTACAAGTTTACCTACCAACTATATAAATCTAAATTTCGGATATTTTGATTATTCTTAAGACTTTATTTAGATAAAAATACCTTTTTTAAAAAAGCAGTATTATACCAATTTTATCGAATAATTTTACAAATGAGTGACTGAAAATTATTACCCGGTATAGATTTTTCCATAGCAGGGATTTTGCAAATTGGTATTATCTATAATAATCTTGATATTTTAATCCTAAATTATCTTAATTACAAGGGAAGTTTAGTAAGTTTAAAAATATCCTAATTTACCTTTTTACATCTCTAAATATAAGATAAGGAAGATAGGGAAAATAAGAAAAAGCAGGATTTTTGTTTAAGCACAAAATTGGATCAAGTTAGTTGCTCTAAAATAAGATATACACTTTTTGTAGCATTCTTTTTTCAAAATGGTATAATATCAAATCCGCACTTATTGGACATAAAAAAATTATCCAATCGTCATAACTACGCTCATCTTTGTAATTCTCTTTCCTCCTGACTCCTGACTCCTGACTCAATTACCGAAATAATTAATAATTAAGCAATTAAATAATTAGATAATTCAGGTTTAAAGCCTCCCCTTGGATAGGGGAAAAAAATAAATCTTTTCCTTATTGGTCAATCCTCTCCCTAAAAGGGAGAGGTAATTATCAATTATCAATTATCCATTATCCATTAATGAAGACTTAACCAATCTATAGCTGTTTAACAGGATTTGATATAAACTGGATTTTTACTAAAAAAACCCAGTTTAAAATATAAACTTGCTTTCCAAAAAAAGCAAAAAAATTATCCCTGACTACAAAACTTCTCTACACAACGGACAAACATTTCTACTCCCATTCCCAAAGCTGTTTCATCAAAATCAAATCGGGGATGATGATGAGGATAAGCTAAACCTTTTTCAGAATTTGCTGAACCTAAAAAGAAATAACAACCAGGTACTTCTCGTAGAAAAAATGACATATCTTCACCTCCCATAGTTTGACATTCTGGTACAACACCAGCAGGAGTTTCTACTATTGATTCAGCAACACTTTTAACTAAATCTGCAACCTTTGAATCATTAATTAATGGAGGATAAAGAGGATTATAATTAAACTCATAACTTGCTCCATAACTTGCGCAAATTCCAGCAATTATTTCCTCAATTCGTTTACTAAAATAATTTTCATAATCCAAACTAAAATAGCGCACTGTACCACTCATTCTAGCAGTATCGGCAATAACATTAAATGCTCTACCTGCACTCAACTGCCCCACAGTTACAACTGCTGAATCTATAGGATTAATATTCCGAGATACTATTGTTTGTAAAGCATTAACAATTTGTGCTGCAACTACAATAGAATCTACAGTTTGATGTGGCATTCCTCCATGCCCACCTTTGCCTAAAATTGTGCAATGAAATCTTTCGGTAGCTGCCATTAAAGCACCACTACGGACTCCCAATGTGCCAACCGGGAGATTATTCCACAAGTGCAAACCAATGATAGTATCTACATCAGGATTTTTCAGAACTCCTGCTTCAATCATTGGTTGAGCGCCTCCAGGCCCTTCTTCGGCAGGTTGGAAGATGATTTTGACTATACCACTAAAATCTTGACGATGAGTAGCGAGATAGTTGGCAGTACCAAGAGCGATCGCTGTATGTCCATCATGGCCACAGGCGTGCATAATACCATCATGTATGGATCTATATGGCACGTCGTTTAATTCTTGCACTGGTAGTGCATCTAGATCTGCTCTAATAGCAAGTACAGGACCGGGTTTACCGCTGTTAATAGTTGCGACTATACCTGTCTTCGCAATTCCTGTTTGATGTTCGATACCCCACTCTTGCAATTTCTCGGAGACCAACTTTCCTGTCAGGTGTTCTTTGAAACCTAATTCTGGTCTCTGATGCAGATATCGTCGCCACTCAACTAATAAAGGTTGTAGTTTTCTAATATCTGGGCGTAGTTGAGATTCGATCACAGAATTTGAGCTGGGAATAGTTGAAACCATATTTTTAATCATTAAGAATTGAACTTTTGACTTCTGATAAAAATCACCAAAAGTAATACTACACTTAGGTGATACTTCAATTACCAAGTAATTAACATGAGCTAAATAACGTTTTTAATAATTATTAGCCAGTAGTGTGTTAATTATTTATGTTTTTACTTCTCCCCCACTCCTCCGCTCCCTCACTCCCCTACTTAAGAGAAGGGCAGAAATTTTTCTAAATCTAAGTTAGAAGCTACTTTGGCTAATTTACCCAAGTCAGTAATATCTGCTAAATGTGGTATAATTCCACAAACTTGTACTTGAGTTAACGATTCAATCAAGTCAACTGGAGTCCAGTCAGCAATTTCTTGTTCCGAGCAAGGTTTCACACAGTTTAGAATAATTCCTAAAAGATTAACCTTCATTTGACGAGCTAGCGCCACATTTGCTACAGTTTGAGCGATGGCGCCTAATTTTACTGGTACAACCAAAACTGTAGGTAAATGCCAATCCCTAGCTATATCTGCTACTGTGAGTTCATGAGTTACAGGGGAACCCAGTCCTCCTAAACCTTCGATTAATACAAAATCTTTTTGTTGTCGCAAGGTTGTAAAGGTTGACCAAACCCGATCTAATTCTACCAGACGACCTTCCCGTTCTGAAGCTACCGGAGGAGCAACGGGTGTTTTGTACCATAAAGGATTGATTTTGTCAAGGGATTGGTCAAGGGAAAATAGTTTAGTGTAGAGTTCGCGATCGCCAATGCCAGTTTGAATAGGTTTAAATAAACCTAATTTAATGTCTTTGTAGTAAGTTTGCCAGTAGGAAGCAAGAGCAATCGTTAATATTGTTTTGCCCGCGTCAGTATCAGTTGCCGTAATTAAGAGTTCTTTCAAGATGTCTATCCTAGAGTTTTATTTATGATTATTTGATTGTAATACTGCATCTTAAGGCACTTACTATTTTTTTGTAAAGAGTTTCAGCAGCTTTACTCCTAATTTTAGTTCTAATTTTCTCGTTGCTGATTTATGAACCCAAAAGTTTTGCTCTACTATTGTTTCAGGTGAAAATAAACTTCTACTCTGAGGTAACTATCAATGACCACTCCAAGCTCTCCTCCTGTAATCCCCGGATATAAAATTAGCTCTCAAGTGTATGTAGACTCCAGAACTAGAGTATATCGAGCTATCCGAGAGCAAGAATCACTTGCAGTAGTTATGAAAATGCTGACATCTGAATATCCCAGCTTTAACGAATTACTGCAATTTCGCAACCAATATAACATTAGCAAAAATCTCAATATTTCCGGTATTATTCGTCCTTTATCATTAGAATCTTATGGTAATGGTTATATTTTAGTGATGGAAGATAACGGGGAAATTTCTTTACAAGAATATCTTAAAACCACGATCCTCTCAATTGTCGAATTTTTGGAGATTGCTATTCAATTAAGCAACATTCTCCGTGAATTACACCAAAGCCGTGTAATTCACAAAGACATCAAACCCGCAAATATCCTGATTCATCCCCAAACTAAACAAGTTAAACTGATCGATTTTAGTATTGCCTCTCTGTTGCCTAAAGAAACCCAAGAAATTAAAAGTCCTAATATTTTAGAAGGAACCCTCGCTTATATTTCCCCCGAACAAACAGGCAGGATGAACCGAGGGATAGACTACCGCAGCGATTTTTATTCTCTCGGTGTGACATTTTATGAATTATTAACAGGAGAATTACCATTTACATCTGACGATCCCATGGAATTGGTCCATTGTCATATTGCTCAAATGCCTATGTCATTATCGACAAGGGTTAGGACAACAGAGAACAGGAGAGAAATTCCAAAAGTAATTTCAGATATTGTGATGAAGTTGATAGCAAAAAACGCCGAAGACAGATATCAGAGTGCTTTGGAATTGAAATATGACTTAGAGAATTGTTTAGAGCAACTCAAAAAAACTGGCAAAATTATAGATTTTGAAATTGCTCAGAAAGATGTGAGCGATCGCTTCCTCATCCCGGAAAAACTCTACGGACGAGAATCAGAAATTGCCACCTTGCTAGCAGCTTTTGAACGCATCGCCAAAGGCACATCAGAAATGATGCTAGTAGCAGGATTTTCCGGAATAGGGAAAACGGCAGTAGTCAATGAAGTCCACAAACCAATCACACGTCAGCAAGGATATTTCATCAAAGGTAAATTTGA
>NZ_JBNHEQ010000242.1:1351-20244 GCF_050016015.1 Dapis hubbardiae BLCC-M172 | reverse complement strand
AGTTTTTAGATTTTAGATAAAGTCTGTCGGGTGGCGATAGTGCTACCCACCGCTACGCGATCGCCCTATTACAGATTGAGAATTAATTTAACTATTGCGCAACAGTTTTTAGATTTTAGATAAAGTCTGTCGGGTGGCGATAGTGCTACCCACCGCTATAGGTTTTCCAGCCGAATGCTGCGCGACATATTTGCGCAGCGTTAACGTTTGCGGTAGCATTCCGTTAGGAACGGAGGGCTAAACGCCCTCTTGCTGGTTGAAAATTAATTAAACTATTACGTTATAGTTTTTAGATTTTAGATTAAGTCTGTTGGGTAGCATTCCCCTTCTTGCAGATTGAGAATTAATTCAACTGTTGCGCAATAGTGTTTAGATTTTAGATAAAGTCTGTCGGGTGGCGATAGTGCTACCCACCGCTACCCGCTCGCCTAATACCATTTATTTTTGAATTAAAGTTTCTGCTGTCAGAGAGTTTTCTGAATAGAATTGACTCGCCCAATTTCGAGACTGACGCACCGGACCATCATTTTGATATAAAGGTGGATTATGAATATCTTTTTTATTCTCTAAAATACTAACGTCTTGTTCAAAAGTTTCTAAAACATCCTGTTTTAACATCTTATTTAAAATCAAACTTAAAGGAAAAGGTAGAACCTTTTTTACACTATAAAATATGGCAATATCAAGATGCTCATTATCTATTGGTGTGCCTGTAAAAATAGTCAATAAACCTAGCTTTAATTTTCCTTCCGTCCAGTAAAAACTTACATCATAAGCAGGTCCGTAATAAATAGTAGTAACCGAGCCATCTTCTAATACTAATTTTCCTGCTGCTAAAGAAGATAAATTATATTTCTGAGACATTCTATGAGTTAAAATCGGTCCGTCAATTTCAACTCCATGACTATGAGCGCTTTTAAAAGTACGACTGTGCAAATTATATAAGTGAGAGACATCTACACTGTTATCCATATAATCTTGAAGGGTAGTGCGTACTTTCCACTGATGGACTAAACGTAGAGGAGTCCATTCACCAGAAATTAATTCTGGTATTTGAGGTATTTCCCAATCTGGCAGTTTTCCTTGATGATGGTAGTACATCATTATTAGACCATTTAACTCAAGTACAGGCCAACTTTGTATTTTGGCTTTGGGTTTGGCTTTATCAGGATAAGGAATAGCAGCGCATTGTCCATTTGTATCCCAGAGCCAACCGTGGTAAGGACATCTCAGAGTTTGGCCTTCGATTCTACCTCCATGAGCAAGATGAGCGCCCAAGTGGGGACAGTGGGCATCAAAAATATGAGGTTTACCATCTTCTGTACGAAATAGTACGAAGTCTTTTCCGAAGTAATGAAGTGGTATGACTCCTTTGGCAGATAAATCTTGACTTCTAGCAACACGAAACCAACTATTAGGCAGGTTTGAATACATAAATTATTTTTGATTAAATATAGACAAAAATTAGCTATTAGTCTAAAGGGATAGTGATAACTTGCCAACTAGAAACATTAAAAAATTTTATATTTTCTTGGCAAGATTAGGTAAAGCTCCAGAAGATGAAAGTATTTCTGGTATGGCTCCTTGGCAAAATTCCTAAATGTAAATGTTTGATTTTATCTTGGTTAGTTAACTAAGTTGAATAATAAGTCATGCGTATAGGCGAGTAAGTCCATCTAATATTTAGAGTATCAGAATTTGTTTGAGGATGCAAGTGAAAATCTTTTGATCCGCGATTTTTTTTAGGAGCTTTCAAAAATGAAAATGTTGGTAATTTTCCACTGAAGTCAGGTTATACATAGAAAGATTTAATCATGGAAAAATTAAGTATTTAGCAAAGCTCTAGAAGATGAAAGTATTTCTGGTATGGCTCTTAGGAAAAATTTCTAAATGTAAATGTTTGATTTTATCTTGGTTAGTTAACTAAGTTGAATAATAAGTCATGCGTATAGGCGAGTAAGTCCATCTAATATTTAGAGTATCAGAATTTGTTTGAGGATGCAAGTGAAAATCTTTTGACCCGCGATTTTTTCAGGAGCTTTCAAAAATGAAAATGTTGGTAATTTTCCACTGGAGGAAGGTTATAGATAGAAAGATTTAATCATGGAAAAATTAAGTATCTAGGAAAGCTCTAGAAAATGAAAATATTTATTTCTGGTATGACTCCTTGGCAAAATTCCTAAATGTAAATTTTTGATTTGATTTTGGTTAGTTAATTTAGTTGAATAATAAGTCATGAGTATAGGCAAGGAACACTATTCAATATTTAGAGTATCAGAATTTGTTTGAGGATGCAAGTGAAAATCCTTTGACGCGCGATTTTTTTTTCAGGAGCTTTCAAAAATGAAAATGTTGGTAATTTTCCACTGAAGGAAGGTTATAGATAGAAAGATTTAATCATGGAAAAAAAAGAGATAAAATAAACGCCATGTGAACTTTTTCCAACCGAGGATATTTAGGGAGTTTTGAGAACCAGACTTTACCGCTAAAGACCCATAAAAGCTGATTATTCCATAGTAAAGTTGCACATCGCTTCATTAATGAATAATGAAAACTACAAGGCTTTCAATTTTTATGAGGTACACCAGTCGCGGGGAAAATGCCTGCACTACAAAGCTTTATAATTAAAATTCGTACCTCATAACTTCAGAATCTGCTGTATCTCAAAAATTATTAATTACTTCTGGTTAAAACCAAGAGGATTGAATCAACTACTGAAATCTTATCAATTATCCATTATCAATTGGTATGATACATCTGTGTCAAAATTCCGATGAGAAAACCACAATCTTTGATATTTTGTCTATGCAAACCACAAAAGTAGAAAGAGTCAGAGGAGTTAACGACATCCTCCCAAGCAGTTACCAGATAGATAGAAAAATTAAAAGTACACTGAGTAGCAATTTTGAATCTTACGGCTATCGACCAATAGATGTGCCACTTATAGAATATACGGAACTCTATCTGAAAAAATCTGGTGAGGACATTATTTCTCGTCTCTACGACTTTGTTTACCGTAACCGTCGCCTCTGTCTAAGACCAGAATTCACTGCCTCAGTTGTCCGTGCTTATTTGGACAACCTCCAAGAACTACCTCTGCCAATGCGCCTTTATTACACTGGGCCAGTATTTCGTTATGAACAGCCCCAGAAAGAAAGATATCGGCAATTTACCCAAATGGGAATAGAGTTAATTGGGGCCACGGGAGCGATCGCTGATGCGGAAGTTATTTCTATGGCCTGTCAAGGTTTAGACCGTCTAGGTTTAACTGAATATCAAACATTTATCGGCCACGTTGGAGTTCTGAATAATTTTCTTGACCATCTTGAGTTAGATACTCGTCTTCGTAGTTTTCTACTTAGTCAGATGGAAACTCTAAGAATAGAAGGAAAAGAGGTTGTAGAAAACCGACTTTCTGAAATTTATCCTGCGTTTAAAAAAGATACTTCTATTGAACAACAAATAGATACAAATACAACACCAACAAAAATTAAAGATATTCTCCAAAGCTTAGAAGAAAGTGAGGCTCGAACAGCAATTTTTGAGTTTTTGGAAAGTATGAATATCGGACTCACAAGCACTCGCGCACCAGAAGAAGTAGTTGACCGTTTGTTGGTGAAAATTAAACATCAAGACCAGACTCAACAATTAAATCAAGCACTAGATTTTATGACGGAATTGAGTCAACTAAAAGGAGAGCCACTTGCCATATTCAAAGAAGCAGAAAAACTCCTTTCAGCTTATAGTATTGATGGTTATGGGTTGATACAATTACAAGATATTTTGAAAAGTTTAGAAGCTTTTAATCTTGACAAAAATCGGATTAGTCTTGATTTGGGAATTAGTCGGGGTCTTCAATATTATACAGGTATGGTTTTTGAGATTTATGACAGTAAGTTAGGAATAGAAAGAAAATTATGTGGAGGAGGTAGATATGATGATTTGATTGTCAGTTTAGGGGGGGGAAAAGATACTCCTGCTACTGGTTTTTCTTATGTGATGGAAGAACTTAGAAAGGAATTAGCAGAAAAAGATAATTTGAGTTGGAATAATTATCAATTTGTGGAAGTTTTAGTAGTTGCTGTTAGTTCAGAATATTATGGTTATTCTGTAGAAGTAGCTGAAAAATTAAGACAGCTAGATTTACGAGTAGAAACTGATGTGATAGGAAGAGATGTTGAGAGTAATATCGAGTATGCAAATCAGCAGAAGATTCCGTTTTTGATTATTTTAAATTCTGTAGAAAAAGAAGGAAGTAAAGTGCTTTTGCAAAATTTAGATTCAGGGGAACAAAAAAATTTAGAATTAAATGAAGTAGTAAATCAAGTTAGAAATATTAGGGAATAGGGAATAGGGAATAGGGACTAGGGAATAGGGAGTAGGGGAAATAATTGATTATTTATGTAGGATATATTGATGTTATTTTTTCTTTTTGGAGATGTCTATTGAATAAGCTATCAGCTTGCCTCCTGCGGAGGAACTACGTTTTTTCGTATAGGGAATGCTCCGCAAACATGTCGCGCAGCGTCAACCTTTGCGGAGCATTCCGGAACGGAAAGTTTTGCGATAGCTAAACAGCTTTATTACCTTTAATTTAAAGGGGTAATTAGCATTGGGAAATTTTAAAGAATTAAATTTGTCAGGAAATAGCAGTCAGCTATCAGCTTTATTACTTTTTCCTACTTTAAAAGTAATTGAGAGATTTCCAAGAATTAGTTAAAATGTGGTAGAAGTTAAACAAATGTTGGCTTCATTCATTAAAAAGCTGTTTGCGGAGCATTCCCCAGGAAAAGCTGACTTCTAATAGCAGAATGCTTAGGAAATGGAGATGCAGAACTATGTCGTTTTCTTAAAATTGTTATGGTTTCAGCTAGTGAGTTTGAAGATCATCTTTATACTTGCTTGCAACCTGAATTTAATCAAGTATTTTGAATACAAATCTCTCGCTGAAAATCTAGTAAAAGTTAAACAAATTTTGGCTTTATTAATTAAATGAAAAGCCGAATGGTGATTTAAAATCCTAAAATTAAATTATCAAAAAATTAGGTTAGCTGATAACTTATAACTAATAACTGAATTTCCAGCTTCCTAGTTTAGCTGGAAATACTGATAACTGATAACTGATAACTGATAACTGAACTAATAACTGATAACTGAAATGACAACAGATAATATTTTAAGAATAGCCTTACCAAGTAAAGGTGCTTTAGCAAAAGGAACAATGGAATTATTGTCAGCTTGTGGTTTGCGTGTATCTAGACCTAATGACAGACAATATTT
Organism: Dapis hubbardiae BLCC-M172; assembly: GCF_050016015.1. NCBI lineage: Bacteria > Bacillati > Cyanobacteriota > Cyanophyceae > Oscillatoriales > Microcoleaceae > Dapis > Dapis hubbardiae. The sequence continues at coordinate 14,964 of NZ_JBNHEQ010000242.1, read as the reverse complement.
TGGTTATATTCCTGCTTTGCCACAAGTGAAAATTTTATTTCAAAGAGCAGCAGATATTTTTACAAAGGTAGAAGAAGGAAGTGTTGATTTAGGAATTACAGGTTATGATGTGGTTTCTGAAGAAAGTCAATCCCATGATGATGTAATAGTAATTTGGAATAAGTTAGGTTATGGTAAATGTAAATTAGTTTTAGCTGTTCCTGAGAGTTGGGTAGATGTTTCTTCTATAGAAGATTTAGCAGAATTAACTCTTTTATTTAGAGATAAAGGAAAAAATTTGAGAATTGCTACTAAATATCATCATTTAACCCAAAAATGGCTCTACGAAAAATTAATTGTACATTTTTCTTTAGTATCTGTTCAAGGTGCAATGGAAGCGGCACCTACTATGGGATATGCTGATATGATTGCTGATATAACTAGCACTGGTACAACTCTTAGAGAAAATCGTTTAAAACAAATTGAAGGGGGTACACTTCTCGACTCCCAAGCTTGTTTAATTGGTAATAAACGCTTGTTACAAGAGAGTGAAATTAAGTTAGAAACAACTAAGGTTATTTTAGAGTTAATAGAAGCGCAGATGGAGTCGAAAAAATATGTTTCAATCACAGCAAATGTAGAGGGAAAATCAGCAGATGAAATAGGCGATCGCCTCATGTATAAAAGTGAATTAAATGGTATTTCTGGTTTGCAAGGACCGACTATTGCTAAAGTATATTCTGGAGAAAAAAATGACTGGTATGCTGTAACAATTGTGGTAAAACAAAATATGTTATTATCAGCAATTAACCATCTGAGAAAAGTAGGTGGTACAGACCTAACAGTTTCTACTCCTAATTATGTTTTTGGTTCTAAATCTCAAATATATGAGGAATTTTTGTTAAAGCTAAATTGAAGGAAAAAGGAAGAAGGAAGAAGGAAGAAGAAGGAAAAAGTTGATGAGGGTAATTTTGCTAAATTACTGTATAGTATTCAACAGGAGATAATAGATATCTCCACAAAAGAGGGAACAGGGAATAGGGAACAGGGAATAGGAAGAAAGAAGAGATAATTTCCCATGGGAGAATTGATTTGATTTTTAATTTTTGGAGATGTCTAATAGACATCTCCCATTAATTACCCTACAGAAATTATTAATTATTTTCCCCTACTTCCTACTCCCTCTGGTAAGATATAGCTAGTCAAAAGTTAGAAGAATGAGTTAATAACTAATAGCTAATAGCTGACTGCTGAATGCTTACTTTTAACTAAACTAAAAAAACGAAAATGCCACATACAATTGTTACTAATATTTGCGAAGGTGTTGCTGACTGTGTTAATGCTTGTCCAGTTGCTTGTATTCATCCAGGACCGGGTAAAAATATTAAAGGAACAGATTGGTATTGGATTGATTTTGATACCTGTATTGACTGCGGAATTTGTCTAGAAGTTTGTCCTGTAGAAGAGGCAATAGTTGCTGAGGAAAGACCAGAATTACAGAAGACTCCAGAATAGTTTTTCTGAGGAATAGTTTCACTTAAAAAATAACAATAATCTTGCTAATGCTTCGGGAGATTTTGATATTGTAGAACCATTATTCTGAAATAGTAAATTCTATATAAAATTTATAGTGATTTTCAGAAAGATGGAATAAACTTTTAAGAACAAAAGACCATTGTAGGGACGTTTCATGGAACGTCCCTACAACTATAATTTGTGTATAAATTTTAAGTATATGGGGGTTTAGTCTCCAAACTTCCTATCTGGTATTAATATCATGTCTGGATAATCAGTGATAAAAAAGTTTTTGTTTGTAGAATTGCTCTAGCCCGAACTATAGAAAGATGGGGCTAGAGCAACTCTACGGACTTTAATTATAACTATTCAACCGGACATGATATAAGTAGGCTATCATAGGGCGGGTTTTTAGGACTAAATTGGTAATTATATAGGCTTTTAGTTAGACCCGCCCCTACAATTTTTTTAACATTTATTAGGACTTACTCAGCACAATTTGTTTTCGTCATTGCGAGCGACAGGGAAGAAATTTAAAATCCCGATCGCCGAATTTTTTGCATAACTCCTACCAGAACAGAAATATCAAGAATTTATAGCGCTGTGCTCCGGGAACAGGCAACAGGGAACAGGCAACAGGGGGAATAAATTGCCGATAATATAAGACTTTGAGCTGCTTGGCCCCTACTACAATTTGTAAATATACCAGCGCTCATTGCTATAAAGAGAAGCTTCAGTACCAAAGTTGGGTCTCGATCAATAGTCTAAGAAAACATTCCGTAACTGTGGAGGTTTTTTATGAAAGCTAATAAATTAGAATCTTATAGTATAACAGCTCTGACTTTAATATTAGGCATATTAGCCCCAACTCCTGTTAACTCCCAACCCATAACTCCAGCAAACGACGGTACAGGTACAACTGTTACACCACAAGGCAACCAATTTAATATCGAAGGTGGTACTCGTAGTGGAGCTAACCTCTTTCACAGTTTTGACCAATTTAATGTCAACTCAGGCCAAACCGCGAATTTCCTTACTACCCCAGACACCCGCAACATTCTAGGGCGAGTCACAGGAGGCAACGCTTCATATATCAACGGTCTGCTCCAAGTTATTGGTGGTAACTCTAATCTTTTCTTAATGAACCCCGCTGGCATAATGTTCGGCCAAAATGCCAGCCTTAACATACCCGCCTCATTCAGCGTTACTACGGCCACAGGTATAGGTTTTGACAGCAACAATTTCTGGTTTAAAGCCATGGGTACAAATGACTATGCTAATTTAGTCGGAGACCCCAGTGGCTATAAATTTAATGTGTCTAACCCAGGCGCTATAGTTAACGAAGGAAATTTAACTTTAAACCCTGGAGAAAATTTAACCTTATTAGGTGGGACAGTTATTAATACTGGGGAACTGTCTACAGCAGGGGGCAATATTACCATCGCAGCAGTAGAAGGTGGTAGTGTCTTAAGAATTTCTCAACCAGGACATTTACTCAGTTTAGAAGTAAACCCAGTCATAGTGAATGGGGAAGAGATTGATATAGCCCCTCTATCTTTACCCGGACTCTTAACAGGTGGAGAAATAATTCAGGCCACATCTGTAACTGTTAATGAAAATGGTGATGTGGTGTTGACAGATTCAAATACAGTAGTGGCAGATGTACCAGGAACTGCCATAACTTCTGGAGGTATAGATGTATCGAGCGCTGAGGATGTAGGAGGCGAGGTAAATGTTTTAGGCGATCGCGTGGCTCTAGTTGATACTAATATTAATGCTGATGGTTTAAATGGTGGAGGAACTGTATTAATAGGAGGGGACTTTCAAGGTAATGGAATTGTTCCTAATTCTCAACAAACTTTTGTGAATAATAATTCATTTATTTCTGCGAATGCTATTGAGGATGGAGATGGAGGAAGGGTAATAATTTGGTCTGATGGAAATACTAATTTTGCTGGAGATATTAGTGCTAAAGGAGGAGAATTTTCTGGTAATGGAGGGTTTGTTGAAGTTACAGGAAAAGAAGAATTTACATTTGATGGAAGTGTAGATGTTACTGCAGCATTGGGAGAAGAAGGAACAATATTATTACAACCAGAAAGTGTGACAATAGGAGACCCAGAAAATTCTAATAATTCAGAAATTGCTCAAAATGAGAATGCGGATGTGACAATTTCAGCAGAGAATATTGGGCAATTATCAGGGAATGTAATATTGGAAGCTGATAATGATATAACAGTTAATGAAAAGATAGAAACTGATTCATCTGTAGAATTAAAAGCTGGTCGTAGTATTAACATAAATGCGGATATAGATACATCAATTGGAAATGGAAATATTGACTTACTTGGTAATAATGATGAGATGAATGTTGCTAACCGGAGTGAGGGGGCAGCATCAATAAATCAGTTAGATGGAACAACTTTAAATGCTGGAAGTGGAACTATTAATATTGAGTTAGAAAATTTAGGAGAAGTAGGCGATATAAATCTGGCAAACTTAACTACAACAGGGCAGGTTTTAGTTAATGCTAATGGGGGAAATATTGCTGGAGTTTCTAATAGTTCGACTATTAATGCAGGTAGTGTTTTATTTCAAACAAGTGGTAGTGGTGGAATAGGTTTAACTGATGCACCTTTGCAGTTAAATGTAGAAAATTTAGAAGCGGTTAGTGGCAGTGGTGGAGTATTTTTTGAGGTAGGAAATGTAAATATTGGTGGTGTGCGTGAAGATGTGAATGGTATTTCTGCTGTTGGAGGAGAGTTAGAAATTAAGAGCGAAGGAGATGTGACATTAACAGAAAATATTTCTGCGGATGGTGCGATTAATATAGAAGCAACTGGAGATATTTCTGCTACAGGAAGTGGAATTAGTAGTAATGGAGAAAGTGTTTCTTTGTCTGCCACTAATATTCGGATAAATGATGAATTTGATGAAACTTCTGGGGATGCGGATATTAAGTTGGAGGCGACAAATGATATTACTGTTGAGGATATAGAAGATGATGTGTTGGAATTTCAACCAGGAATAGGAGCAATAGAATTTCGTGCGGATGCAGATGGGGATGGAAGTGGTGTTGTAGAGATGTTGGATAATGAGGCGGATGTTGGGAGCGATCCGAATACTTTTGAGAATGGAGCGGATACTATTAAGACGAATGGGCGGAATTTGACTATTGTTGGTGCTGAAATTGTTTTGGGGAATATTGATACTTCCTGGTTGCCTGTTTTTTCTGGTGGGGAGTTGTTGGCTACTATAGATGTGGATGAGGGGGGACTGATACCAGCAGAAGGTACGGAAGGCACTGCAACCTTTACTTTTTCTGTAGATGGTGACTTGGAAACTATAGAGAATCTAGATGTACGCTTTTCTGCTGCACATACTTGGGATGAAGACTTAGTAGTCGAACTGAAATCACCCCAGGGGACGGAAGTAACATTGTTTGCTGGTGTTGGTGGTGATGGAGACAATTTTCAGGATACTGTATTTGATGATAATGCTTCTACAAGTATTAACTCCGACAATGCTAATGCTCCGTTTGATGGTACATATCGTCCCCAAGGAAATTTGGCAGATTTTAATGGAGAAAACCCTAATGAAACTTGGACTTTGACGGTAACAGATAATTATTCGGGAGATAGTGGAACTTTATACAGAGCTGGTGATGATACTCCTTGGGGGACTGCCGGTACGCAACTATTACTGCGTAATCCTCTTGTTCAGAGTGGTGGAGGAAGAGGAAATGGAAATGGTGGAGCGATTAATCTGGAAGCAACTCATGGTAATATTAGTGTAGGAAATATTCGTAGTTTGAGTGAAACTGGTGATGGAGGAAGAATTGACCTAAAAGCTAATAACAATATTATGACAGGTCTGATTAATTCTAGTGCTGTTCAAGGAATTGGGGGTAATGTTAACCTTAATGCTGTTGGTGGCAATATTAATACATTTTCATTAGATACTTCATCTATTTATGGAGATGGGGGTAATATCAAAATAGAAGCAGGGGGCGATATTATTGCTACAGGTGGCGGAATTAAAGGTGGTGGGGAAAGTGTTTCTTTGTCTGCAACTAATATTACGATAAATGATGAATTTGATGAAACTTCTGGGGATGCGGATATTAAGTTGGAGGCGACAAATAATATTACAGTTGAGGATATAGAGGATGATGTGTTGGAATTTCTGCCTGGAGATGGAGCGATCGAATTTCGTGCGGATGCAGATGGGGATGGAATAGGTGTTGTGGAGATGTTGGATAATGAGGTGGATTTTGGGAACAACCCAGATACGTTTAACAATGGGGCAGATACTATTAAGACAAATGGGCGGAATTTGACTATTGCTGGTGCTGAAATTATTTTGGGAAATGTTGATACTTCTTGGTTGCCTGTTTTTTCTGGTGGGGAGTTGCTTGCTACTATAGATGTGGATGAGGGTGGAGCAATACCAGCATCAGGTACAGAAGGCACTGCAACCTTTACTTTTACTGTAGATGGTGACCTGGGAACTATAGAGAATCTAGATGTACGCTTTTCTGCTGCACATACTTGGGATAGACAATTAGAAGTTTATCTCGAATCACCCCAAGAGCAGGAAGTAACATTGTTTGCTGGTGTTGGTGATCATCTAGATAACTTTCAAGATACTATCTTAGATGATGATGCTTCTACAAGTATCAACTCTGGTAATGCACCGTTTAAGGGTACATATAGTCCCCAAGGAAATTTGGCAGATTTTAATGGAGAAGATCCTAATGGACGCTGGACTTTGACGGTGATAGATACTTTTATAGGAAATGATGGCACCTTATACAGGGCAGGTGATGCTGGTCCCTGGGGATCTGCCATAGGTACACAACTATTGCTGCGTACTCCTGTTATTCAGAGTGGTGGAGGAAGAGGAAATGGAAATGGTGGAGCGATTAATCTGGAAGCAACTCATGGTGATATTAGCGTAGCAAATATTCGTAGTTTGAGCGAAACTGCTGATGGGGGAAAAATTGATCTGAAAGCTAATAACAATATTATGACAGGTCTAATTAATTCTAGTGCTGTTCAAGGAATAGGGGGTAATGTTAACCTTAATGCTGTTGCTGGCAATATTAATACCGAATCGCTTGATTCCTCATCGCGGCATGGCAATGGAGGTAATATCACGCTCTCGACTCAGACTGGTAATATCAATACTGAATCGCTCAATTCCTCGTCGTATGATAGCAATGGGGGTAATATCACGGTCTCGACTCAGACTGGTAATATCAATACCGAGTCGCTCAATTCTTCCTCGCAATCGCAATCTGGCAATAATGGGGGTAATATCACGGTCTCGACTCAGACTGGTAATATCAATACCAAATCGCTCAATTCTTCCTCGGCCTATTATGGCGGTGGCTATGGGGGGAATATCACGGTCTCGACTCAGGATGGTGATATCACTACAGAATCCCTTGATTCCAAATCGTTTAATGGTAATGGGGGTGAGATAACTATCTCGACTCAGACTGGTAATATCAATACTGGATCGCTTGAACCATCCTCGTATAATAGTAATGGGGGTAATATAACGGTCTCGACTCAGGATGGTGATATCAATACCGGATGGATCTCTTCCACGTCGTCGTCTGATGGCAATGGGGGTAATATAACGGTCTCGACTCAGAGTGGTGATATCAATACCGGAAGGCTTGCTTCGGTGTCTGGTGGCAATGGAGGTAATATAACGGTCTCGACTCAGAGTGGCGATATCACTACAGAATCCCTTGATTCCAAATCGTTTAATGGTAATGGGGGTGAGATAACTATCTCGGCTCAGAGTGGTGATATCAATGTCGAACACCTTGACTCCTCGTCCTCCGATGGCAATGGGGGTGAGATAACTATCTCGACGCAGAGTGGTGATATCAATGCCGAATCGGTCAATTCTTTCTCGGCTTCCTTATATGGAAACTCACAAGATGGGGGAACTATTACTCTGAATGCAGACACAATAAACTTCAACCCTCCAGAAGATGGAGACACACAAAAATTAGCAATCAGAACATTCTCAGTCGGAACAAACACCTCCGGGAAAGGTGGAGATGTTAACATTACCACCAACAACCTCACCAACGCAGAAATATTTACACTATCTTCCCACGGAAAATCAGGAGAGGTAACAATAGAAATTAAACAACAAGAAAACCTTGAACTTAGTGACTTATCTATCATCACCAGTACACAAGTAGAGATTAGAATTCATCAGTTTCAAACAATAGAGCGAGAGGTAGGCGATAAAGGTCAATCAGGCAATGTCTTCATCAACAGCCCAGGCAATATCAACCTCAACAACGTCACCATCGAAAGCGACACCAAAGGAGACCAACGAGCCGGAGAAGTTTCTATCGAAAGCCAAGGTGGTACAATAACATTCGATAACAGTAGTATCCTCAGCATCACCAACGCCGAAGGAGATGCCGGAGAAATCACCCTCAAAACTCCCCAAGATATCCAACTCACCAACAACAGCCGACTCCAAGCTGACACCCAAGGCCAAGGCAACGCAGGCAACATCAACATCGAAGCTGGAACTCTAAACCTAGACCAAAACACCAGCCTCACTACAGAAACCAGTGCAGAAGGCGCACCAGGCCAAATAGAAATCAAAGCCAATACCATAGACATCGGAGAAAACGCCCAAATTAGTGCCACAGTTACCGCCACCTCCACCAACACAGAAGAAGAAGGAGGCAAAATTGATATATTTGCCAATACCCTCAACATCTCAGGCACCCTGGGAATATTTGCCGAAACAGCAGGATTAGCCGATGCAGGCACCCTCACCATCCAAACCTATAACGACAACCCAAATCTCGACATCAACTTCAGCAACCAAGGCTTCATCTCTGCCTCTACCAGTTCCACAGGAGACGGAGGCAACATTAATATTAGTGCCCCAGAAACCATAAACATCACAGGCAACCCAGAAACAACAGACATCATAGATGGAGAAATCCGAGTTACCACAGATAACATCGGCAACGCAGGCATTATCGAAATAGAGACCCAAAACCTGACAATAGCAGACGGCATATCCATCTCAGCCTCCACCACAGGAGAAGGAAACGCCGGAGCTATCAAGATCGACACCAACATTTTCAACCTAGAAACAGGAACAAGTATAACCACAGAAACAAACAGCACCGGAGCAGCAGGAAATATAGAAATCAACTCTCCAGAAGTAACCATAGGAGAAAACGCCCAAATTAGTGCTACAGCACGAGAAAATGCCACTAACACAGAAACAGGTGGAAATATCAGTATATTTAGCAATGAACTGAATATTTCAGGTCAACTCGGAATATTCGCCCAAACCCAAGGCGAGTCACCCGCAGGCACCCTCACTCTCAAACCCTACAGCGATAACCCAGACATAGACATCAACTTTAGGAACTCTGGCTTCATCTCCGCATCCACCACATCCACAGGTAAAGGTGGCAACATTAATATTACTGCCCCAGAAACCATAGACATTACAGGAGACGGAAAAATTTCAGTCGAAACCACAGGAGAAGGTGATGCAGGTAATATTAACATCGATACCCAAAACCTGACAATAGCAGACGGCATAGACATTACAGCCTCCACTACAGCAACAGGCGACGCAGGTAACATTGACATAGAAGCCAACAATATCAACATACAAAACAACTCGGAAATATTAGCCTTCACAGAAGGAGAAGGAAAAGGAGGCAACATCACAATAGAAGCCACAGAAACATTCAACCTAGATAACAATACCCAACTCTCAGTAGAAACCAGCAGCGCCGGAAAAGCTGGAGACATAGAGATTAATTCCCCTCAAGTCACCATAGGAGAAGGAGCAAAAATTAGTGCAACTGCAAGAGAAGGAGCCACCTACACAGAAGCAGGCGGAAACATCAGCATATTTAGCAACAACCTCAACATCTCAGGAGAACTAGGAATATTCGCTGAAACCCAAGGCAACTCACCCGCCGGGGCACTAGCACTCCAACCTTATAATGGTAGTCCCGACTTAGATATCAACTTTAGCAACAACGGTTTCATCTCAGCCCGCACCACCTCGATCGGCAACGGAGGCAACATATCGCTTTTCGCTCCAAAAACAATAGATATTACAGGAGACGGAAAAATCTCAGTCGAAACTACAGCCACAGGTAACGCAGGGCAAATAGAAATTCTCACGCCAAACCTCACAATAACCGACAGTATAGACATTACCGCTACTACAACATCCAGTGGAACTGGAGGCGACATATCACTTAACGTCCAAGAAACCATAGACATTAAAGGAGACGGAAAAATCTCCGTTGAAACCACAGGTACAGGCAATGCAGGCGAAATTGAAATAGACACAGCTAACCTGACAATAGCCGACGGCATGAATATTACTGCATCTACGACAAACACAGGAAATGCAGGTAACATCAAAATAGAAGCCAGCAATATCGACATTCAAAACGGCTCCCAAGTATTAGCCTTCACAGAAGGAGACGGAAAAGGAGGCAACATTACAATAGAAGCCACAGAAACATTCAAACTAGACAACAATACCCAACTCTCAGTAGAAACCAATAGTGCTGGAAAAGCTGGAAACATAGAAATTAACTCCCCTCAAGTCACCATAGGCGAAGGAGCAAAAATCAGTGCTACAGCACTAGAAGGAGCAAGCAACACAGAAACAGGTGGCAATATCAGCATTAATACCAACAGCCTCAACATTTATAGCGAACTGGGAATATTAGCCGAAACACAAGGGGAGTCACGAGCAGGCTCCATCACTCTCAAACCCTACCAAGAAAACTCAGACCTAGACATCAACTTTACCAATAATGGTTTCATCTCAGCCCGTACTACATCCAGTGGTAACGGAGGCAACATTAATATTACCGCTCCAGAAACCATAGATATTATAGGCAATGGTCAAATATCAGTCGAAACAACAGGAGCAGGCAACGCAGGCAAAATTGACATAGAGACAGCAAACTTGACAATAGCAGACGGCATAGACATTACTGCCTCTACCACAGGAGCTGGAAACGCAGGGGATATTAATATTGACACCAACAACTTTACCCTAGAAACAGGAACAACTCTCACCACAGAAACCGATAGTAGTGGTAGCGCTGGAGATATTACCATCAATTCTCCAACAGTCACCGTAGGAGAAGGAGCAAAAATCAGTGCCACAGCACTAGAAAACGCCACCAATACAGATACAGCAGGAAACATCACTATCAACAGTAACCAACTCGACATCTCAGGAGAACTAGGAATATTTGCCGAAACCCAAGGCGAAGCCCCCGCAGGCACCCTCAGCCTCAAACCCTACAACGACAACCCAGATATAAACATCAACTTCAGCAATTCAGGTTTCATCTCAGCCCGTACTACATCCAGTGGCAACGGAGGCAACATTGATATTACCGCACCAGAAAACATAAACATCCAAGGCAACGGCAAAATAACAGTAGAAACAGAAGGGACAGGCAACGCCGGAGAAATAAACATCCAAACCCAAAACCTGACAATAGCTGAAGGAATAGATATTTCAGCAGCAACCTCAGACAGTGGAGCAGGAGGTAGTATTAATATCAACCCTACAGCAACATTTGAACTAAACGGTCAAATAATCACAGAAACCACAAGCACCGGAGACGGAGGCAAAATTTCCATCAACACAGGTTCCCTCACAGCCGAAAACAGCACCATCTCAGCCAAAAGTACCGAAACAGCCACCGGAAATGCAGGAGAAATAGAAATTACCGCCCAAGAAAATATTACCACAGGCATCATCACCTCCTCAGCCAACAATAAAACAGAAGCAGCAGATGGAGGCAACATCAGCATTACCAGCGAACAAGGAGAAATTAACGCCACCCAACCAATTCAATCATTTTCAGAGCAAGGCAACGCCGGAGATGTCAGCCTCAATGCCCGAACAGATGTCACCACCAACATTATTAGTTCTCACGGCCAACAACAAGGCGGTCAAATAAACATCACAGCCGAAACTGGAAACATCAACACCAGCAATGGCACGTTAGCCAACTATTCAGGAGGAGGCGACGGAGGAAACGTTAACCTAACAGCCCCCCAAGGAGATATTACCACCAGTAACATCTACTCCTTTGCCGACGGTGACGGCGGTCAAATTAGGATTAATGCTGGAGGAGAAATAAACCTCAGGGAAAACAGCAATATTATCTCAGCCTCAGAACCACCAGAGGAGCATGGGAGCGGGGGAGCAGGGAGAGGGGGAGATATTATTCTCGAAGCAGGAAACAATATTAACACTACGACTGCCAGAATATATTCCGGTGCAGACGACGGCGACACAGGAAACGTCGAACTTACCGCCGAGAGTACCATAGAAACAGGTCAAATAGACCTAGCATCAGGCTTTGTCCGAGAAAGACTGGAATTTAATGACAACAATAACTTCACCCTCATCCCCAGACCAGAAGGAGTAGCAACCCAAGGTTTTGCCGGAGACATCAGTATAAAGAGCAACAACGGCACAATAGACACCACCGCCAGCACCATCAATTCCCGTTCTCCAGACGGCTCCGGCGACATCACCATAGAAGCCCTAGGTAAAATAACCACAGGCAAATTAGAAGCCAGCGCCCTCAACACAACCAAACCCACTACAGGTGGAGATATTACCATCACCAGCCAACAGGGAGAAATTACAGCTACCCAAGCCATAGAAACATTTTCAGAAGCAGGCACAGCGGGAAGTGTAAACATCGACGGAGCAGGCCACGTTGAAGTCAATACCATACTATCCCAAGGAACTCAAAGGGGTGGAGATATTACAATTCATAGTAGCAGCGAGAATAGTATTAATGTCCAAGACGAGTTAAACACATTTTCTACAGAAGGAATAGCAGGAAATATCACTCTCACATCCCCAGGAAGCATAACTATTAGGGGTATTCGTTCAGACGGAATGCAACAAGGAGGTGAAATCATAGTAGAAAGTGGAATAGGTAATATAGATGCCACCGGAGGAGATATAGACTCTTTCTCAGAGCAAGGAATAGGAGGCGACGTACAACTTAATGCCTCAGAAAGTGTAAATATTGCCAATGTATCATCTTATGGTTTGACAGAAAGTGGAGACTTAACCATTCAGAGCCAAACAGCACAAGTCAATACAGAGAATGTGACAACTCAATCTCCCGCAGGAAATAGCGGTAGCATAATAATCAACGGAACAGAAGTAGGTACAGGAGATTTGAGTTCCATTGGCACAACAAGTGCTGGAGAAATTAACGTCGAAGCAGTAGATGGTTCAATTCAAACTTATGATGTCGAAATCAAATCTGATGGTACAATAGGTAGTTTGAGTCTACAAGCAACAGAAGATGTTGAGACAGGAGATATTACTCAAGAAGCAGGGGAAGGAGACGCGAATACAGATATTTCATCAGGGGGAGACCAAACTACCGGAGATATTAATCAAACCGCTGAGGAGGATACTACTAATAATCAAACCTCAGAAGGCGATATTACTACAGGAGATATTAACCAAAACGCAGGTGATGATGCTACCAATAATCAAACCACAGGTGGAAATATTACTACAGATGATAGTAGTAACAACATAGCCCAAGGTGGTGACATTACAACAGGAGATATTAACCAAAACGCAGGTGATGATGCTACCAATAATCAAACCACAGGTGGAAATATTACTACAGATGATAGTAGTAACAACATAGCCCAAGGTGGCGACATAACCACAGGAGATATTAACCAAAACGCAGGTGATGATGCTACCAATAATCAAAACACAGGTGGCAATATTAGTACAGATGATAGTAGTAACAACATAGCCCAAGGTGGCGATATTACTACAGGAGATGTTAACCAAACCGCAGGTAACGATGCTACCAATAATCAAACCACAGGTGGCAATATTACCACCACAGACACCACTACTAACGCCACAGACGGAGGCAACCTTACCACCACAGACAATACTACCAACATAGCCACAGGTGGAAATCTCAATACAGGAAATGTTAACCAAACTTCAGGTAACGATGCTACCAATAATCAAACCACAGGTGGCAATATTACCACCACAGA
>NZ_JBNHEQ010000242.1:0-1251 GCF_050016015.1 Dapis hubbardiae BLCC-M172 | reverse complement strand
TACCACCACAGACAATACTACCAACATAGCCACAGGTGGAAATCTCAATACAGGAGATGTTAACCAAACTTCAGGTAATGACACTACCAATAATCAAGCCACAGGTGGAAATATTAACACCACAGACAACACCAATATTCAAACTAATGGTGGTGATATTACCACAAATAATACAACTAATATTCAAGCTACAGGTGGCAACATCAACACAGGAGATGTCAACCAAAATGCCGATCGTGATGCCATAAACAATCAAGATACAGGTGGCAACTTCATTACCAATGATACCATTAATATTCAAACAGGGGGTGGCAACATTACCACCACCGAGACAACTAACATTCAAGTCATGGGTGGCGATATCACCACAGAAAATATCACTCAAACAGCAGGTAATGATGCCACTAATATTCAAACCACAGGAGGCAACTTCAGCAGCAACGATACCATTAATATTCAAACAGATGGTGGCAACTTTACCACCAATAACAATACCAATATTTCTCTTGCAGGTGGGGATATAACCACAGGAAATATCAACCAAAACGCAGGCAATAATACTACCAATATACAAACTACAGGTGGTATCTTCACCAACAATGATACAGTCAATATTCAAATCACAGGCGGTATCCTGACCAACAATGACACAACCAATATTCAAGCAACATTTAGTGACATAACTACAGAAAATATCACTCAAAATGCAGGTAATAATACTACTAATATTCAAGCAACATTTGGCGACATAACCACAGAAAATATCACTCAAAATGCAGGTAATAATACTACTAATATACAAATTGCTGGTGGTGACCAAAATATCGGCAATGTTACTCAAAATGCAGGTAATAATACTACCAATATTCAAATTGCTGGTGGTCAGCAAAATATCGGCAACGTTACTCAAAATGCAGGTAATAATACTACCAATATTCAAACCGCTGGTGGCAATCAAAATCTAGGAGAAATTAATCAAAATTTTGGCAATGAATCAATCAATATTCAGAGCCAAGAAATTAATCAAAATAAAAATACAAGCCAGATATCAATCAATCTTAATGATACAACTCCCAGTAACAACAACCAAACAAAAAATACTGCTACAGCCAAAGAACAAACAGAAGAGTCTATTAACAATACTACTAATAGTCAACAAATATTAAAGATAATAGATACTGTTAATACTAATCCTCTTACAGTTGCTACAGGTTCAGACCAAGTAGTAATGATGTTAGAAGAAAATCGGAT
>NZ_JBNHEQ010000241.1:2895-4802 GCF_050016015.1 Dapis hubbardiae BLCC-M172 | reverse complement strand
CTCCTGACTCCTGACTCCTGACTCCTGACTCCTGACTCCTGACTCCTGACTCCTGGCTCCTACCCTTACCACTCATACTTTTTCAGCAAACCCTAATTAACAAACACCTGCCATTTCCACTAATTCCACACAAACATGATTCAAAAATTCCTTATCAATTTGTTCTGGCAATTCTGTTTTAACCTCCTTAATTTCCGCAAATAAATCATCAGCTAAATTTTTCACTTCTTCATAAAAAACATCCCCATTTCTAATAGATAACAAATATTCAGCATCACCAGCTTTTTTTCGATTCACATACAAAACTCCATCCCGCAAAATTTCAATTCCCATTCTTAACAACCGAATACAATGACTCATATGTTTGGCATCATATCCACACTTTTTTTCTAACTCCTTCCGTTGCAAATTCCTACCTTTATTCCAACTACAATAAGCTTCCCATTGACTTAGAGCTTGCCGATAAGCTTGAGTTAAGTGCAACAGATGAATAAAATCATTTTTTGCCCTTGTATATTCTTGAAGTTTCGGTAATAACTCTTCAGAAATTGGATGTTGTTTGAGAATGCCTTTATAATCAATTTTTTCTAACAGCAAGTCTCTTAATTGTTGAGCAGGCTCTAAAAATTCTATGCAGTCTCTAACCAACATATATAGAAATTCCATAAAAGCATTAACTTCAGATTTTGTTAAAGGTCGATAGCTATTTTCATTCAAACCAAAATCTTGAGGTAATGGCTTTTTTTCTGGAGGATTTAATAACCATTTTCTATGAGTTTCAACTCGTTTAATTTGAGAGTAAGCATAACCTGCAAAAGAAGCTCTGATTTTCTGAGAAATAAATGCCTGACGATAAGAAATTAGCTTTTTTCCCACTGCCGATAAATGTAAGTAAAAATCTACATCTAACCAGAGTGTTTCTAATATATTAGGATTGTTGTTATAGACAAGAGTGAGA
This sequence comes from Dapis hubbardiae BLCC-M172, assembly GCF_050016015.1. NCBI lineage: Bacteria > Bacillati > Cyanobacteriota > Cyanophyceae > Oscillatoriales > Microcoleaceae > Dapis > Dapis hubbardiae. The sequence goes on along the minus strand of NZ_JBNHEQ010000241.1, from coordinate 3,844 downwards.
AATTTTCTTAACTCATAAATTACACAATCTTTGACATTATCTAATACTGGAAATAAACCTGTTCCTGGTTCATCCCAATCTCGGTCTTTTTGTTCTACAGATTTAAAACCTAAATAATAATCTTTGGGAGCAATAAAAACTCCTTTATAGTCACTGTCAGATGTGGGTGTGGAAGTCCCGTAAGCTTGAGAACCTGTCAGAGCAAGTAATATTAATCCTGATTCTACTGTTTTTCTATCCATCCTCATCAAGTCAAAAGTTAAAAGTAAGAAGTAAGGGTAATCCTGCATAATAATGGTGATAATATATATTTTTTTATCTCACTTCATCTACTGACCCTACTTCCCACATTTTCTATACTTCCTATACCATTACTATGTAACAACATCGAAGTAAGAATATCGCTGAAGCTTTTTACGCCCTTTTCTCAGAGGGATATTGTTTCGCAAAATTCTTATGTATTATTTAGGTAGTGTTATTGTAACATAAATAAGAGGTTTTTGTCATGCAGAAAGATTTTAATGACGAGTTGTCGTAATGTGATGCTTTACTATTGCGCAATAGTAATGAAAATATTTCCAGTTTTTGAAAAGTGATTAATCTGTTGATTGATAGATTGACTGGCTCAGAGCATCAGTGGCTCTCAGTTGATTTTTGACAGTATGTTTGATGTTGTACTATTGCGCAATAGTAATGAAAATATTTCCAGTTTTTGAAAAGTGATTAATCTGTTGATTGATAGATTGACTGGCTCAGAGCATCAGTGGCTCTCAGTTGATTTTTGACAGTATGTTTGATGCTGTACTATTGCGCAACAGTAATGAAAATATTTCCAATTTTTGAAAAGTGATTAATCTGTTGATTGATAGATTGACTGGCTCAGAGCATCAGTGGCTCTCAGTTGATTTTTGACAGTATGTTTGATGCTGTACTATTGCGCAACAGTAAT
>NZ_JBNHEQ010000241.1:0-2795 GCF_050016015.1 Dapis hubbardiae BLCC-M172 | reverse complement strand
TGAAAATATTTCCAATTTTTGAAAAGTGATTAATCTGTTGATTGATAGATTGACTTGCTCAGAGAATCAGTGACTCTCAGTTGAGTTTTGAGAGTATGTTTGATGCTCTACTATTGCGCAATAGTAATGAATATATTTCCAATTTTTGATTAATAATTAATCCGTGATATTGATATATAGCAGTCACCATTACTAGGGCAAATATTCTCAAACTCTGAAATTTAGCCACAGCAATAATTTAACTTCTAACTTCTGAGTTCTGGCTTTGTTAAAGATTGTCCATCTCCTATAGCTCTATAGTAGAATTGCAAAATTATCGGTAAATTCCCTCAAAAGAAAATATCAAAAAATGCTCAATGGTCTCATCTTAGTTCCACTAATTGGTGCAGGTATTATTAGTTTTTGGCCAAGCACTGTCTCGCCAAAATTAGCCCGTCAACTAGCTTTAACAGTAGCTATTATTAGCTTCTTATGGTCTTTAGTGCTACTTACCCAATTCAATCCACAAGATCCAAATCAACAATTCGTTGTCTTTTTTCCCTGGATAGACTCCCTAGGTTTAAGCTACTCCTTGGGAATGGACGGTTTATCTCTGCCATTAGTAGTATTAAACGGTCTGTTAACCACTATTGCCATCTATGCCACAGACGAATCAATCAAAAGACCTCGTTTTTATTACTCCCTCATACTATTGTTGGCACTTAGCGTATTTGGAGCCTTTCTCGCTCAAGATTTACTGCTGTTTTTCCTCTTTTACGAACTAGAACTCATTCCCTTATACCTATTAATTGCTATCTGGGGAGGGCCAAGACGAGGTTACGCATCCACCAAATTTCTCATCTATACAGCAATTTCAGGAATTCTAGTCCTAGCTGGATTTCTGGGAGTAGTATGGTTAAGCGGTTCTTCCAATTTTGCTTACGACCAAGCATTTGCTCATACCCTACCTTTAGCAACTCAACTATTATTATTGGGAGCAATAGTCATCGGTTTTGGAATTAAAATTCCTCTAGTTCCCTTCCATACATGGTTACCAGATGCTCACGTTGAAGCCTCCTCACCAATTTCCATACTCTTAGCAGGAGTATTATTAAAATTGGGAACTTATGGTTTGCTGAGATTTGGATTAAATATGTTTCCTGAAGCTTGGGTGTATATTTCTCCCTGGTTAGCAATATGGGCAGTAGTCAGTGTGCTTTATGCTTCATTTAATGCCATTGCCCAAAAAGACATGAAAAAGATGGTGGCCTATAGTTCGGTTGGTCACATGGGTTACATTTTGTTAGCTAGTGCAGCGGCAACTCCTCTTAGTATTTTGGGAACAGTGTTTCAAATGATTAGCCATGGTCTAATTTCTGCTTTACTATTTTTATTAGTGGGAGTAGTTTACAAAAAAGCAGGTACACGGGATATAGATATATTGCGCGGTCTGTTAAACCCAGAACAAGGTTTACCAATAGTTGGCAGTCTAATGATTTTGGGAGTAATGGCAAGTGCTGGTATTCCGGGAATGGCTGGATTTATTTCAGAATTTTTAGTGTTTAGAGGTAGTTTCAATGTTTTTACGGTTCCAACTATTCTATGTATGATCGGAACCGGGTTAACATCAGTCTATTTTTTGCTTTTAACTAACCGAGTATTTTTTGGGAGGTTATCTGAAATAGTAATGAATTTGTCTCCAGTGCAATTGTCAGATAGAATACCAGGAATTATTTTAGCAGTTCTGATCGTTGTTTTAGGAATACAACCTAACTGGGTTGTGCGTTGGACTGAAACTGAAGCAAATAGAATGAGTATTAGCCAACCCATATTATCGCAGGTTATTCATAGTAATAGGTCGGCGATCGCTGCCCAAGGTTCGATCAATAATTATTCTGAATAGCGAAAGACTTATGCACGGGAATTGAGAAATTAGGTTTTTTGTAGATATCTATTGTTTAAACCAAGGATTTTTCCTAGAAACTAACTAGGTTTATTTAGGTAATATTATATTTGGATAATTAGTTATAAAAAATTCTTTGTCTGTAGTTGCCCTTTAGCACTTGTAGATATATTTGCAGGGCTAAAGTACAACTACGAAGTCCTAATTATTGCTCTGCTGATTAAATATAAAAGTATTGACAGATAAATATTTTAGCATTTTTAGGTCTTGAAAAATTACCTGTTTTTGAGTTCTTAATGCACGGTTCCCGAAAAATCAAAAAGTCAGCATTTCTGCCAAGAGTTAGGCAAAAAAATTATTCCCCTACTTCCCTGCTATCCTACTCCTTAAAAAAGAGTTTTTCAGCACACTCTATTTAGGTAATATTATATTTGGATAATTAGTTATAAAAAAGTCTTTGTCTGTAGTTGCCCTTTAGCACTTGTAGATATATTTGCAGGGCTAAAGTACAACTACGAAGTCCTAATTAGGTCTTGCTGATTAAATATAAAAGTATTTACAGATAAATATTTTAGCATTTTTAGGTCTTGAAAAATTACCTGTTTTTGAGCTGCTTAATGCACGGTTCCCGAAAAATCAAAAAGTCAGCATTTCTGCCAAGAGTTGGGCAAAAAAATTATTCCCCTACTCCCCCACTCCCCCGCTCCTGACAAAAGACTTTTTCAGCAAACCCTAATTATGATATTATTTAGCGCTACATAATTTAGGTTAGGAGATTGCTAAATCCTACTAATACTTAGTTTTAAACAGATTTAAAAAAACAAATTCAGGGAAAAAATTATGACAAATACAGTTTTAAAATCTCAAAAGCATCCACTTTCAGAATATATTAATTGTTTAAAATCTGGTCAAG
>NZ_JBNHEQ010000240.1:14959-33775 GCF_050016015.1 Dapis hubbardiae BLCC-M172 | reverse complement strand
ATTATCAATTATCAATTATCAATTATCAATTATCAATTATCAATTATCCATTATTCATTAATTATTTGCTCCACTTAACTTCTAGAGGTTTAATTTCACGTTCATTATATGCAATCAAATTAGCTTGTACCTGATTATTATCCCATCGTATACCCCTAACGTGATATTTATAGTCATTTCCATATTGTATCTGGGCTATCTCTATAGCTTTAGCCCCAGTTTCTCCTCTCAGTATTAACTGTAAAAAAACACTAATATCATTGTATAGATAATTCCCAAAATAAATGCTAGTTTCGGTGTATAAGTTGAATAGTTTCCCATCACTATTTTACCAACTACAGATATAGTTCTTAGTTTGGTATAAACCGAGAATGCAGCAAGACCCGTTATTATTTCAATTAGAAGTGGAATAAAAAAACTAACTGGTGAGAGGCGAATTTGAGTTAACCAAAATTATGTTGTTATTAGGTCTAAAGGAAGTAATATTAATAGCCAGCTAACAAAACGAGAGAGAAAAAATGCTGTAACCCATCTAACTTCCTGCAAGGTTTTTCGGTTTCCGCGAAAAGAGTAACACCCCTCCAACTACAGCTAAAATATTTAATATAAATGAGTAAGATGAATTACTCTGAGTTTGTACTTTTAAATATAGTATACATATAGTATTAAGAATTGCTGTTAAAATCAGTACAATACCTACCTGCTTCAAAATAACACAATAATTTTTCATTAGATAAATAAAGAGTAGGAGGAAATAATTGATTTGATTTTTTATTATGAGAGAGGTCTATTTTGATCGATGATTTTTCCACATTTTAATCAGGGTAAGTTTCTATCTTTAATAGTTGACAAAATATTCTCATCCGGCACTAAATCATTAGGAATAGGCACTCGCTCCACTATCTCAATACTAGAACTAACAATATAGCATTCGTAAATAGGTTGCGGGTAATCAAAAAGTAAATAAAAAAAACTGAAACTCTCACCTCTTGCTTGTTGCCTAAAAAGGAGTAATATTTTTGAAACAAATAAAATAGGATTACTATAGCATTATAATTATATTTCATATCGCTCATCAACACCAAACGGTCAATTTTAGTCACCCCAACCAATGAAAATATCAGGGATAAACTCCTGAAACGTCATATATTGTCATCCTGCCATTAAGTTAGAGCAAAATAAGCATCTGCGCGATCGCCTCCTTCCTGACTTTTCCGAGAATTGTCAACCAAAAACTCGGATTAGATGTCAATACAATATGTTTATGTTTTGCCATTTTTTCTTAACTTTGCGATAATAATTAGATTATTTTTTTTGATGCAAATAAGCATAGAATAATTCAACAAAAAATAACTTCAAGCAAGTTTAACCTTCATAAAAAAAATCAATTGGATTGGATAATGTTATATAATTAAATAAGCATTTATGTAGTAAAATAATATCATTCCTTAAATTAGTATTCAAATGAATATTAGTCCTAAGTATTCAGCTATAAAATAGTGAAAACTGTTAACTGATAACTGAAAAATATGACTCCTTAAACTGAGTATGCAAATGAATATTAGTCGTTAGCTATCAGCTACCGAAAACTGAAACCTAATAACTGTGAACTGAAAAAAATGAATTATATTAATCGTCGTCAATTTATCCAGTATAGCTCCCTTGCTCTTGGCTCTGGCATATTAACAAGTTGTACTACTACTAATAAATCTACTTCACCTGTGAAAAATGGCAAAAATCTTGACAAAATTACTTATGGAACTAACTGGTATGCACAAGCCGAACATGGAGGTTTTTATCAAGCAATTGCCACAGGAATTTATGAAGATTATGGTTTAGACGTTACTATTAGAATGGGAAATGCTCAAGTAAATGGAACTCAACTATTAGTAGGAGGTGCAATAGACTTTTACATGGGATTTGGTATCGAGGCAATTAGTTCTGTAGAAGCAGGAATTCCTACTATTACAGTTGCAGCTATTTTCCAAAAAGATCCCCAAGTATTAATTGCTCATCCAGGAGTAGGAAATGACTCTTTAGAAAAACTAAAAGGCAAGCCAATTTTAGTATCATCTTTAGCTGAAAAAGGCTATTGGCAATTTCTCAAAACTAAGTTTGGTTATACAGATAACCAGAGACGTCCTTATAACTTTAATGTAGCTCCTTTTCTAGTAGATAAAAATGTAATTCAGCAAGGTTATCTAACATCTGAACCATTCACAATTCAACAAAAAGGAGGCTTTAAACCAGTAGTTATGTTATTAGCAGATGCTGGTTATGAACCTTATGCTACTACTATAGAAACTACAAAAGAAATGGTAGAAAAAAATCCAGATTTAGTGCAAAGATTTGTCGATGCTTCTATCAAAGGTTGGTATAGTTATTTAGAAAATCCCGAACCTGCCAATCAATTAATTAAAAAAGATAATCCAGAAATGACAGATGAATTATTAGCTTATAGTTTAGAAAAAATGAAAGAATATGGTATTGTTATTTCTGGAGATGCTATTACCAAAGGTATCGGTGCTATGACAGACGAACGCTGGAAATCATTCTTTGATAGTGTAGTAAAGGCAGGAGTAATTCAGCCAGATACTAACTATCAAGAAGCTTTTACTTTACAGTTTGTTAATAAAAATGTAAGTATTTAGCTATCAGCTATTGCCTTTGGTTACTGATAACTGAAAAGCTGTTTGTGTAGCATGAACCAATAAATGCTTAAGACACTTTCTTATATTTGTCCATCAAATATGTTTGTTTTTCTAGGTAAAATTTATAGCTATATCTCTGAAAAAAATTGAACAAGAAGCTCCAAAATTAATCGACCTGGTTAAAAAAGCAGATATCTCCCTAGTCAAAGCAAATTTGACAAATCATCAAGCAAAAGTTGGACTTTGCTTAGACATTTCTGGGTCAATGTTTTCCCTGTATTCATCAGGAAAAATTCAACGTTTAGCAGAAAAAGTTTTGGCTTTAGGATGTCGGTTTGATGATAATGGTTCCATTGACATTTTTCTGTTTGGACAAAATCCTCATCAGGTAGGAGAAATGACTTTAGTTAATTTCCAAAATTTTATTCCTGAAGTACAACAAAAGTATCCATTAGAAGGAGGAACTTATTATGGCAAGGTGATGAAAATGATTAGAAATTTCTATTTTCCTTCTGGAAATGGTGGTAGTAGAAATTCTCCTGTTGCTGCTGATGAACCTATTTATATAATGTTTGTCACTGATGGAGCAACTTCTGATAAACAAGAGACAGAAGAACAATTAAAATGGTCATCTTTTGAACCGATTTTTTGGCAGTTTATGGCTATTGGTAAGTCACACAAAGATGTTTCTGGAAAAGGATTTTTTGGTTGGTTAGAAAAAGCATTGTCTAGTGATTTTAGCTTTCTAGAAAAACTTGATGACATGAGCGATCACTACGTTGATAATGCAAATTTCTTCAGTCTAGAAGACCCAGAAAGTATTTCTGATGAAACACTTTATGACTTGTTAATGACTGAATATCCTGGTTGGGTAAAGTTGGTTCGCGATCGACATTTACTTAAGTGAAAAATTCTATTTTAGAAGTAGTTTAACTGATACAGCGGATTTCATGTCAGTTTACAGGCAAGATGTCTGTGTTACAACTAAAAACTAATAACTCAAAAGAGGTAAATTATGTCTATTAATCTTGGTAAAGGTGAGAGAATAAATCTCTCCAAAGAATCTCCTAATTTAACCCAAGCTGGTATTGGGTTAGGATGGGATGTCAATACTACAGATACAGGTTCTGCATTTGACTTAGATGCTTCCGTATTTATGTTAGGAACTAATGGCAAAATTCCTACAGAAAAATACTTTGTTTTCTACAATAACTTAACATCACCAGATGCTTCAGTTAAACATTCAGGAGATAGTAGAACAGGAGAAGGTTCAGGAGATGATGAAGTAATAGAAATAGATTTAACAAAAGTAGACCAAACTATTCAAGAAATAGTATTTGTAGTGACTATCCATGAAGCAGATGCCAGAAGACAAAACTTTGGACAAGTTAGAAATTCTTTTATCAGAATCTACGATATTACCACAGAACAAGAAGTAGCTAAATATGAATTAGAAGAAGATTTTTCTAGAGAAACAGCTCTGGAATTTGGCAGACTTTATCGCAAAGATAATGATTGGAGATTCCAAGCTGTCGGACAAGGTTATAATTCTGGTTTACAAGGATTTGTTGATAAGTATGCGTCTTAGCCTAAATTGTAGAGAAAATTAGGTAATAGTAGCTCATAAGTTTTTCTTAAGTATTGACTAGATAGTTTTGGTTAGTGTAAAGTTGAAGTCTAATTTGTACCTAAAAAAATCTAATTTTAATGGGGGTAAATTGTGCCAGATTATCTTATCTTGTCAGAAAATACCAATGTCAGAACAATATGGAACACCTTAAGATATGTACAATTTCAGCCAAATAGGCCGTCAATATGCTAGACTTCGGCAACATCTGCCTCTAAATTTAAGAATACTCTATACTCTAGAAGCCAAATAGTAATTTAACTATATGCCACAAGTTAGCTCAACGTAATGTGAGTTTAATCACAGCCTGACAAATTTTGTCCTTCAAAATTATCCGGCTGGTGTAGTATATCAAGATAGAACGATTAAGTCAATTTTTTCTGATGGAAAAGTGAACAACTTTTTCATAATTAACTTATGGAAAGAAGCAAAAAATATCCAAAAAGTGGATTTTGAGATAGAACTACCAGAAATTGAAAGAATTCGCAATTTACCCATCCATGAAGAATACTTTTGGTTTAAGGAAAATGGAACAAAACGCAAACTGCGGTTACACGACTATATTGAGAATTGAGATATACCAAGTTCCTTATCTCTATGAGCATCTGATGGAAAAGCTCGAATGTAAATCCCATAGTATCCTGGGTTCTTTATTAGTTGAAAATTTTACCCAAGCAGATGGCAAAGCTGAAGATATGGTAATCCTAGATATCGGTGCAGGAACTGGTTGGGTTGATAAAACTCTAGCCGACTTAGGGGTGAAATCAATTGTGGGAATTGATATTGTTCCTCAAGCAGCACAAGCAGCTCAAAGGCAGTATCCAGGGGTTTATGAGAACTACTATGTTGAGGACTTGACCAACTTAACGGAAATAACTAAGCAAGCATTAAATGGTCGAGGGTTTAACTGCCTGATTTGTTGTTCAGCTCTTAGTCAAGGCCATGTTCCGGCTGATGCTTTAAGGGTAGTCTATAATCAGGTTGCCCCTAATGGGTTTATTGCCTTCAATGTAACTCAGTATTTCTGGGAAGATAACACTGAGAATGGGTTTCGACAGCAGCACTCTTGGGTAGAAGATCAAGCCGTTTTTGAGGTTATGCAAATGCACCCCTACCGACACCGATTTTATACAGTTAGAACAGAACAAGAAAGTATTCCACTGATTTGTGGTTCAGCTCTCAGTCAGGGAGTTTGGGGAGATAGGAATATGGGGGCTTAGATTCTACTTTTTTCCCCTATTTCATTTCTCAATCTCCTGACTTCTGACTCCTGACTCAAGAGCCAAAAACCCTCACCTTTGCAGAGATACCAAATGGGTTCTATATCAAATCTGCTTAATTCGGAATAAAAAAAATTTTATCTGCTACCGGATTTGATATTAATACATAATTCCTCTTCCTTTTTCATTAAACTCTTTAAAAGTTTGCTCCGATAAACTATGAGTAGTCATTGCCTGCAAAACAGAAAATGGTAATGTCAGATGATTAGCACCCGCTAATAAAGTTGCCACAGCTTCATCAGGAGATTTTACACTCGCTGCCAAAATTTCTGTACCGCTACCTTCAACTATCTTTGCCATCTCTCGTACTAACTTTAAACCGTCCCCCAATAGTCTAGTTGCTCGGTTGACGTAGGCGATCGCATATTTAGCGCCTGCTTCTACAGCTACTACTGCTTGAGCAGGATGATATATTCCGGTTACAGAACAGTCAATATCTCTAGACAAATGAGATACCAGTTGAAAACCAGTAGTAGTTGCCGGAATTTTCAGAACTATTTTATGACCAATTAATTTTGCTGCAGCCTTCGCTTCCGCCATCATGTCATCAAAGTTAGTAGCAGTAAGTTGATAATATAATTCTCCAGAAACAATTTCTGAAAGTTCCTTTAATGTTGCTTCCGGAGACAAATCGCTTTTTGCCAGCAAAGTCGGGTTAGTTGTCACCCCAGATATCCAACCAAATTTACTAGCAACTCTTGCTTCTGTTACTATCGCTGAATCAAGATAAAGAACCATTTTTTCCTCCTATTAAAAATTATCAAAAAATTAATCTGAAAAACTTGAGCTAAATACAGTGTTTATTGCCAAAAAAATTAAGGTATAAAGCCTCAAGTTTTGAATAAATAATTGAGAATTAGAGAGATTTTTTACGATCTACTCTTAATTATTAGTAAGCATTCCGCAGGAAATGCTTACCATTATCAATTATCCATTATTAATTATTAACTTATTCCCTCAAAAGGTCCTAAAAAAGTTGGTTTAGGACGAGTAATATGAACTTCCAACAATGCTTTTAAGACTGCCAAAAGTTCACGGATAGAATAACGTTTCATAGAATCATTTCTAAATTTTCCCCAATCTGGCGTACCTAAACCTAGAGCATCTACTCCTAGTTGACGACAGGTATAAACTGCACGAGGTAAATGATAGTTTTGAGTTACTAAAACTGCTTGGGTAATACCAAATATTTCTTTTGCCCGATAACAACTTTCATAAGTGCTAAAACCAGCATAATCTAGAGTAATATCTTCAACAGACACACCTTGATTAATAGCATACTCTTCCATTGCTTTTACCTCATTATAATCAGGGGTACTATTATCACCAGTCATCAAAATTTTTTTAATACTACCAATCTTATATAAATTAACCGCTCCTTGTACTCGGTCAGCTAACATGGGTGTGGGGGTACCATCTGCCCAAACTCCTGCCCCAAAAACTATGGCAATAGGTTGAGCTGGTACTTTTTCTGGATTTTTGTACCGATATTTACTTGTAGCTACTCTGACGTAAAAGTTTAAAACCAGAGGAATTAATAGTATTGTTAATACTAATAGCCACAAAATTAAGCGTTGATTGAGTAACAATAATTTAGGTAACATATAACAATATGAAATGATTTGTGAAAAAAGACTTTAGGGGTTTAGTCATATCAATACCATTTTTGGTTAGGTTTGGAGACCAAACCCCTACGATAAAATATTACGACCTATTTATTAGATATCTCCAATAATAAAAAATCAAATCAATTATCACACAGAAACTATCAATTTTTTTCCCTATTCCCTATTTCCTATTCCCTACTCCCTATGAAATGATTTTTGAAAAAAGACTTTAGGGGTTTGGTCATTTCAGTTATCAGTTAAAAGTTATCAGTACCTCTATGGAATAGGGAGCCTTGAAATACTAAATTTTCTTTTTTATCCCCTATCCAAGGGGAGGCTTGAAACCTTATTTTCTGATCATATCAATCCCATTTTTGTCAATCCCATTTTTGGTTAAGTTTGGAGACCAAACCCCTACGATAAAATCTTACAACCTATTTATTAGACATTGCCAATAATCAAAAATAAAATCAATTATCACACAGAAATTATCAATTATTTTCCCCCTAATCCCTACCTCTAAAGCAACAGCTTCAGAAATAGAATTTAATCCATTTCAACTTGACTAAATTCTCTTCCCTCCTGACTCCTGACTCCTGACTCCTTTTTATTTCCTAAACCAACAGCTTCAGAAATAGAATTTAATCCCTGTTCATCTAACTTTTGTAGTAATCCCTGAAGAATTTGTTTGACCATTCCCGGTCCTTGATATACCCAGCCTGTATAAACTTGAATTAGACTTGCACCTGCAGTAATTTTATCCCATGCATCTTCCGCAGTAAATATACCACCGACACCAATAATTGGTAATTTTCCCTCTGTTTTTTGCCAGATAAACTTAATTATTTCTGTCGATCTTTGGGTTAATGGTGCGCCACTAATTCCACCTGCTTCTTCAGTTATAGCTTTACCTGTTTTTGGAATAATTTGAGTTTTTAATCCCTCACGACTAATAGTTGTGTTAGTGGCAATTATGCCAGATATTTGATATTCTTTAATTAGGTCTAGTATTGAGGATATCTCTTCATTTTCTAAATCAGGTGCAATCTTAACTAAAATGGGCTTACTTTCTGGATTTTCTCCTTGCAAAACTGCTAATATTTTACTTAAGTTATCGGTATTTTGTAAGGAACGTAATCCGGGAGTATTAGGAGAAGATACATTAACAACAAAATAATCTCCCCAATCTTTTAACAATCGAAAACTATCTAAATAATCTGTTGCTGCTGCCTCTAAAGATGTTATCTTAGATTTACCAATATTTATACCATAAGGAAACAAAGAAGGAGGAATAAAAGAATTATTTTCTTGTCTGCTTAGACCACCTAGATTGGTTTTTGCTTGAGCTTTTAATCTTGTACCTAGAGCAGCAGCTCCTTGATTATTAAATCCCATTCGATTTAAGACAGCCCGATCTGTTGGTAAACGAAACAATCTTGGTTGAGGATTTCCTGGTTGCTCATAAAAAGTAACTGTACCAAGTTCAGCAAACCCAAAACCTAATCGAGGCCAGGCATTAATGGCCACACCATCTTTATCATATCCTGCAGCTAAACCAACGGGATTTTTAAAGTTTAATCCCCATAAAGTTTGCTCTAGACGAGTATCTTCAAAACAGAAGAATTTCTCCATCATTGTCTGAATCCTACTTATCGGTTGAGAGTCGGAGTGAGTATCTATAAAATTGAGAATATTTAGGACTCTATGATGTACCCATTCTGGATCGGCTTTTAACCCAGAAAATAGAATTGGAAGTACGACAGAACGATAAATATTTAACACTTGATTCTGAATAGTAGTTGACAATTAAAAACTCAAAAACCCTAAATTGTATAATATTCAGGTTATTGGGATTGTACTTAATTGAGAGAATAATCGTTAATTAGTTTTATTAATATATCATTAATTTGGTTGAATATCTAAATATTTAAGGGTTAAATAATTTTTTATAATTTTCAATGAATATTATTGATAGAATTAAAATTTAATAGGAGAATCAATATATTATGTTCAAAAAAAATAAATCAGAAAAAAAAGATAATAATCTGATTGAGCTGGAAAGTATAATTAGGATAATAAGAGAAGAAGAAGACATAGATTTTGCAATTAAAAAAATTATCATTTATCTACAGTCACAGTTAGATTTTTGTTTAATTTGGGTTGGTTTATATGACAGACTAGGAAATAAAATAGTTGGCAAAGGAGGAATTACTCCTAATGGTGAAATTTCTATTCTCAAACAAAAATTTACAATTAGTGATGGAGATGTATTAGAACAAGTATTAATGGGAGGTAAAGCACTTAAAATAAATGACTTAAGTGCTGAAAAGCAAGTGGGAGGATGGGTAAAAATAGCTCAGACTTATCACGTTAAAGGCACAATTTTATTTCCCATATCTTATAAAGAAACATCTTTTGGTGTTGTTTTAATGGGTTCACAAAATCGGGGCATATCTCTAGAGTCAGGTGAAAAAGCACTCCTATCTTTAATCTGGGGAGAATTGGGGCACACATTAGAAAAAATCCAAAAAGAGTGGCAACAGGAGCAAATTAAACGACCTGATGAACCCATACTCTCATTACTTTCTGAATTAGGAGAATTAACAAGCCTAGACCAACGTCTGGAAGCAGTTGTAGAAATCACTCATAAATTTTTGCAGCCATCCCGCACAAATATTTACTGGTATTATCCCAATGGGCGCTACTTTTGGCGTCGTGCAAGTAATCGCCAAGTAATTGTAGAATGGAGTGACTTCAAGCGTCCTGCTTCTGGTATTACATTGCAAGATTTAGGTGAGTTATATCAGATATTAGTAAAAGGGCAAATTGTTTGCGTAGGAGAATATTACAACTCCGTAGACAACGAGATTACTCAACTACTGCTCCGACAAATCAGAGCTTCTTCTGTATTAGTAGCACCTATTATCTTAGAAGAAGAACTATTAGGGTTTATCACTATAGAAGAACAACATAACCGTCCGTGGCAAGATGATGAAAAAAACTATTTGTATGGAATAGGTCAACTGGTAGCTTTAACTTCTCCCCTATCAGAAATGAAAGACAAAATTTCCCAAGCTAAAATAGATCAGACTTTAACTGCAGGGATAACTAGAGCTATTTATTGTGATGATGGCTGGCAAAAAACTATCCGCACAACGGCGGAAAAACTATCTCAACGCTTAGGTGCCAAATATTTTATGTTAGCTATTCGCAAGAAAGACCAGTTTGAGGTTATTTATCAAAATCATTCTACTCAAAGTCGAATAATTACAACTCCTCTACCGCCTCTGAGCAAAGAAGATATAACCCTGATAGATCGAAACACCGAAGTAGTAGGAATTGAAAATTGGTCAGAGAATCATATATTGAGTGCTTGGCAGGAAGATTTTGAGAAACTAGGAATGCACTCTCTTCTATTGTGCAGCACAAGAGGAACTAGGAAACAGGAGGAAGAAGAATCTATTACAGAGAATCAAGACAATAAGTACGATCGACCCGAAGGCATCGTAATTATTGGTTATGACGCTCCTCGCAGTTGGAATCGCAATGAGCGAGAATTGGTGCAAATTGCCAGTCAACAGTTAGGTTTTATTCTGCATCAAAGAGACATGAATCAGCAAATTCATCAGCAACAGCAATATATCCAATATTTGCAGTCTGGTTTAACTGCTTTGCAACCCACCACAATACTCGGAAACCACACAAAAGTATTGATTAATTCTTCTGACTCCTCATTTTTGCAAGAAGTTAAGAATTTAGCACCAGTGGGAGAAGAAAGTGTATTAGAAAATTTATCCCTAGATCATCTCGAACGTAGTTTTATCCAATTTATTGCTCAAGCAATTATGGAGGTAGGAGAGATAGATTCCCAAAATGTTCCCCTAGTTGCTTTAATTGCTTGGTATCCTGCATCGCAAACAGGCAGAATTATGAGTTATCGTTATGGCGACTCTAATATTACTAGCACTGGGAAAATTTCGATTCCTGTTCGCACCGATGTTTGGATTCAACAAATACTTTCTAGCAATGATTGGTTGCATTTGAATGTAAGTGATGTGCCAGCGAAAACTTTGCGGTGGCTAAATATTCTTGATAGTGGTCAGGTTATAGTAACTGCTTTGCGTACTGCTGCTGAACATCAACCAACAGGTATATTATTATTAACAGATCCCTACGGAATTTTATGGCAAAAAACAGAAGTTCCACAGTTAGAAAATTCTCCTACTGAGACTTTAAAAAATTTACTTACTACTTTGGTTTCTCAGTTTGCCTGGTCACGTCGCTATTTAATTGTCAAGACTACTTTGGAATCTCAGCGAGAAGAATTAGAGTGGTTGAATTGGTACAAACAAAGGCGTTTAGAAGAACTTTATCGTACTGTTGGTTCTGGTTTTAAACAGTTAAGTGAACTAAATAATATTCCGGCGGAAAATTCTACTCAACAAAAAGATATGTTAGCAAATCTACGTTATCAGCAATTACTACGACAAATTGGCAATGTATTATCATCTACTACCTCATTATTGAAACAAGAAAAATGGCGTTTACAAGCAAATTATGATGTTGTATCTGTGGCTAATTTATTGAGGCGATCGCTGACTCGTGTTGATTCTCAAGTCAAAAAAAGAAAATTACAATTAGAAGTTCATCGAGAAGGAAATTTAACTATTTATGGAGATAGTATTAAATTAGAATTGGTTGTATATGAGCTTTTGATTAGTGCTTGTCGTCGTTCTCTAACAGGAGGAAAAATAGATATTAAATGTAAAACTTTAGATGAAGAATGGTTAGAAATTTCTATTCTTGATGAAGGAAGTATTAATCCTCAATTAATTGCTGAATTTAATGCTGGTTCTATACCCGATATATTAGAAACTTCTCCCCTAGTTACACCCCCAGGCAAACATTTAATTATCTGTCGGCGAGTCATGCAACAAATGGGAGGAGATTTTGAGCTAAAGTTGGGCGAAGGTGGTTTAGTAGAAAGTCGGTTACTGTTACCTTTAGCTCATATTTAATTTGATAAATAGGGAATGGTTGCTAATTACAATATTAGTATTTTTTAAGTTGAGTTGAGGTAAGGAAACCTAACAAGTTTAATCCTCTATCTATAAGTTCATAAGCAAAATTAATTATATAAAATCCGGGTAATTAGTTATCGTATTGCGGAGGAGTTAGGAGTTAGGAGTTAGGAGTTATATCAAATCCGGTAGCATTAGTATAATTAGGGTTTGCTGATTAAATATAAAAGCATTGACAGATAAAGGTAAGTGCCTTTTTAAGCTTGGAAAAAGTATCTTATTTTTAGCTATTGATAGTCAAAAAGTTAGGATTTTGGGTTTATTATAGCAGGAAAATCAAGGGGTAATTCTTCCTATTGTTTCCTCGCTAATTCCCCATTTATCCTGACTCCTGTACGGGCGTTAACGATAGTTATGCGAAGCTAACAGCCGTTTCGCTGCGCGACATGAAACGCCCCTACGACTCCTGACTCCTACCCTCACCAATAAGACTTTTTCAGCAAGCCCTAATTAGATGGTTAATCTAGGAGTCAGGTAGGGGTGATTTAGTTTCCTGCGGAATGCTGCGCAAACCGAATGCTGTCGCTTTCCGCGTAATTAGGAAATCACCCGTACAGGAGTCAGGAGGGAAGAGAATTTAGAAAGATTTGCACTTTTGCTGATTTTTCGGGAACCGTAGATGAAATTTTTTTATACCGAATTAAGCGGATTTGATATTAGGAGTTAGGAGAAATATTGGATTTGAACTATTAAATTATATAATTCCTATTCAATAGAAAACTTGTCTTAATGAAGAAGTAGTTTTACAATTACTTTATAACCGGATTTTATATTACATATCTTATTGACTCCCTGTTCCATCTCTAAACTAGGAAATGCCTAAAAGCACAACTACTTAATTTAATTGATACTATCGCATTTAATATAACCCCCTTAAAAAATATTGACATTTTCTTATAATCCTCACAAGTGCTAAAATGAATGTAAGCATTCAGCAATCAGCTATTAGCTGTCAGCTATAAGTTATTAACTTAAGTAGGTAGGCAAAATAAAATTATAAAATGCCTAAGATGCGCATCCAAGGAAAACTTAAACTTTATAGCATAGAGGGTTTTCTATTTAATTATGTCTAGCTACTTATTATCATAAAATTTATCAAAAAAAATGTGTCTAAAAGCCCACCTTTTAAGGTGAAATGTTTTTGGAGCGGGGCATAAATTCCCGTTACAAAAACAACTTCTGACTTCTGAATTCTGACTTTTGACTTCGTTAAAGCGGGAGTATTCAAGCCTATTTCAACTTACTAAAAATTAAGAATTTTACCTATGACAAATCAAGAAAAATCAGAAAATTTAACTCCATCTAATTATCTTACAGCTATTAATATAATTGAAGATTGTGCCAATAAAATTTTGGCTCATATTTTCGACCCTAATATTATTCAATTTCAAAATAACTCAGATATTCTGAGTCTCAGAGAAAGTAAACTACTGGCAATAGCGATTGAAGATTTAAAGATTAACTACAAAAGTAAGAAATTATCACCTCTTCAAACAGCAAATCTAGATTTTATTCTTGGTCGAGATAATTATGCTAATAGTCAAATAGAACTAGCATTAACACATTTTAAAAATAGCCAAGCAATATGGCAAAATGACACAATAATTTTACCCGGAGAAATAGCAACTCAACAAAGAAATAATCAGCTAGAAAAATTAGGTGCAGTCCAGTTTCAGATAGGATTATGTTACTATCATTTAGGCAATTCAAATAGCCAGTCGAAACAAAAAAATAATTATTGGCAGCAAGCAAAAGATAATTTCCAAGAAAGCTTAGACTTATTTAGTCAAATAGATCGGCAAGAGATAGTAGCTAAATTTATTAGTAAAAAAGGAGAAGTTCTACAAAAATTAGAAGCATGGAACGATTTATATAACCTTGCTCAAGAAGCTTTAGATTTACATCTAACTTATGGTAAAGAAGAGCAAATTGCTCAAGATTACGGATTTTTAGCTGAAGCTGCAATGCACGAATCAAAATGGGCACACGCTAGTCAATTAGCAGAATTAGCAGTTGCGATTCAAAATCAGTCTCTAGGAGACCCTCTAGAAATTGGGCAAGATCAGAATTCTTACCTCTCAATTTTAACTGAATCTCAGCAGAGTTTAAATGAGTGGCAAACTACTATTAACCAACTAGAAAAAGCCCGACGACAAACCAACCCACACCATGATTTGCAATCTTATCTTTCCATATTAAAAGCATTAAGAAAGCTTTATTTTGAACAAGATAAATATGGAAAATCTGCGAGAGTTAAAGAAGAACAATTAAAAATTGAGTATCAGTATGGTTTAAGATCTTTTTTAGGTATAAATCCATTACAAGCACAACAAGATTCTAATGGTAATGTCATACTTGCTAGAGAAATTGAAGCTTCTGGTCGTTTAGAAGATGTCAATAAATTAGTAGCAAGAATCAAAAGTGAAGACCATAAACTAATAGTTTTATATGGTGCTTCTGGTGTGGGTAAAACTTCTTTACTTAATGGTGGTTTAATACCTGCTTTACTCGAAGAAGAATTAGACGATAATCAAGTAATTCTGCCCATACCACTGCGAGTTCATACTGATTGGATTAGAAATTCTGACCCTACAACTTGGAATCTGGAATATGTACTAGAGACATTAGTTAAAAACAATCAAAAAAATAATTTAAAAGTATTAATTTTAGACCAGTTTGAAGAGTTATTTACTGTCTGCCCAACAATAAATCAAAGACTGCCACTTTATCAATTTTTGCATGATTGTTTAAGTGTAAATTCTGTCAAAGTAATTTTATCGATGCAAACAGATTATTTACATTATTTATTAGAATGGGAACGCCAAACAAATTTAGAAGCAGTAATTAACCATGAAGTTTTATCTAAAGAAACTCTTTACTATATAAGTAATTTTGAGGTAAATACTACTCAAGAAATAATCAAAAAATTAACTGAAATTACTGAATTAAATTTGGAATCAGATTTAGTTGAGCAAGTGGTAAAAGATTTGAGTGCGACAGAGAATACAGTGGGTCCAATTGAATTACAAGTAGTAGGTAATCAACTCCAAATAGAAGAAATTTCCAATATTAAAAAATACCATAAACTAGGAGATAATCCACTCCAAAAATTGAGGAGAAAATTTTTAGATACAGCGATTAAAGATTGTGGTTTTATCAATGAACGAACAGCGACACTCGTCTTATACTTGTTAACTAATGAAAATGGTACTCGTCTTCTCAAGACTTCTGTTGAATTAGCATCAGATTTGTCAACACAAACCAGTAAAATAGATTTAGTTTTAGATGTATTAGTTGCCCAGGGACTTGTTTTACTACTGCCAGATTTACCAGATAATAAGTATCAATTAGCCCATGATTATTTAATTCCATTAATTAGGGAACAGGAAGGAGATAAATTAATTGCTGAATTGGAGTTAGAAAGAGATTTAGCACAGAATAAATTACTCCAAGAAAGACCAAATAATTTCTTTGATAAAGCAATTGCTTCTATGTTTAGATGGATGCGAGTTGATTAGATAATTTATTTTGAACTAAAAAAGTTAAGCATTGAATATATATAGCAATCCTCTGCACAGTTGTAATATTTTGGTGGTAGGAGCGAATAGCGATTCGCCCCTACAGGAGTTAGAATCTTAAAAGTTTTCAGTTCAAATTAACTATTATAAAAATTGTCACAACTAATTTAGGATTGCTATATAGCAATTATCATAACTGGTGAGATAAAAAGTTATAGGTTTTAAGGAATACCTTATACCATTTCTCAAAAACTTTTCTACATTTGATTGAGTATGGGAGTGTACGGACGTTGCACAGGCAAAAATGCGTTTTCCGTTCCGGAATGCTCCGCTTTCCATGTCGCGCAGCGATACGTCCGTACGGGAGAATTAAAAATAATGATAATTAATATTAAATTGCCTCAAATCAACAAAAATGTGATTCTACCAAGATAATTACTTAATAACTGAAGTATTAATCAAGTATAGCATTAATTTTGGTAATTGGTATTAAACATTGGTCATTTCAGTTATCAGTTATATGATATCCAGATAATAAGTGATAAAAAAGTTTTTGTTTGTAGTATTACTTGGCCAATATCTATACTTAGGGCTAGAGCAATACTAGGAGAGCTTCTAATTATAAGGATTCAACCGGACATAATATTATTGGTACTTAGAAATTTTATAGTCGTAAAAATGCCTAGAAATTATATCATATCAAATCCGGTAGTATCGGTACAATTTAATATTGTAGGGGTTTGGTGACCAAACCCCCTACTTGGATTTTTTGCCTCTTTTATAATTTCCAAACTCCAAAGTAAGCGGATTTAATCTGATAGCTAGTTAACATCAAATAAGAAAAATAAAGTGTACTTTACCGAATTATTAATAATTAATAATTAAATAATTCGCGCCTTAAAGCCTCCCCTTGGATAGGGAAAAAAAGCGGTCGTTTGCGTTAGCGCCATATCCAATCGACCAAGAGAAGAAATAATATTTTCTGATCTTCAATTCCCGCATTTGTTTGAACCAGAGGTAATTATCAATTATCCATTATCAATTATCAATTAATGAAGCTTGTTTATAAAGGCTATATAAGTTATATTTGAATTGTGTAGATCAAGATTTTATAAAAAGTAAATAAGGGTAAAAAATTCAGGATTTTTATAGAAATTATTTATCTTCAGTTCATGTTTAACTCAGTTTAATTTAAGGTATGTAGACTACTCTTAATATACTAAGCAATTCTTGATCTAACAGTTTACAGATAAATTATATCATGTTCGGTTGAAGTATCAACCTGCTCAAGTTATTTCAAGCCGCTTAGTTTAATTGATTGATGGGAATCTTATACCATCAAGTATTTTGGTCTAGAGAGGATATCAATTTTATTTATGAGTTGATTTAGTATTAAATATACTTTTTCCATACCCACAGTTTGCCAATATCTAAATATTCAGTAGGACTTGATAGATAATTTATTTAATAATTAATAACTAAACTTCCAGGGGAACTACGATAATTTACTTTGTATACTTTATTAAATCAAAAAATGCTATATTTCCCATAATTATTAGCGTCAATTATTCATTTATACTAACTATCAAAGACTAACTTATAAAGTCCGAATTATTCTGAAATAATAACACGATAAAATCATAATTATTGTTACTTATTACCAATTAAAAAAGTCATGAAAAAACTAGCTCAAATTATCCTCAGTAGTGCTTTATTTGTTGGCTTTGGTTTAAGTGCTATGCTAGCCAAAGCAGATAGTTTAGATAACTTTAAAGTCCGCTATTTTCATCTCACACAATATCTTAATAATCAAAATCAAGAACTCGAAGATATTCAAGCACAAAATCTCAATCCTCAGAAATATAGTCGCATTAATCTAACTCAATTATTAAATGGCGGACCGCCAAAAGATGGTATTCCTTCTATTGATAATCCAAAATTTGATACTGCTCAAACAACAGCTTTTCCTAGTAATGAAACAGTAATTGGTGTAGAAATAAATGGTGAGGCAATTGCTTATCCTTTTGGCATTATGAATTGGCATGAAATTGTGAATGATACAGTAGGAGGAGTTAATATTACTGTTTCTTATTGCCCTCTCTGTGACACTATAGTAACATTTGAACGTGGCAGGAAAACTTATGGAGTTTCTGGCAAACTTTATCAAAGTTGTTTGGTAATGTATGACCGTGCTAATGATACTCTTTATTCTCAACCTTGGGCTATGGGTATTATTGGTCAAGATGTCAATCGTAATTTAAAGAGAATTCCTGCGATTAAAACTACTCTTAGCGCGTGGTTAGCAGCACATCCTAATAGTAAAATTATCTCTACAGATACAGGTCATAAACGTGACTATTTTAATTATCCTTACGGTAGTTATTATACTGATAAGATGTTAATTTTTCCTGTGAGAAATCAACGTCAACTTAAGGAACATCCTAAGTCTATTGTTACTTATGTTTGGGAATCAGATGGAAAAACACCTCAAAATTATTTCTCTGGTAGTAGTGTTCAATTTTTACATTCAGAAATGAAAGAAATAGGGGAAAAAGTTGTAGAGTTTAATGGGCGAAAAATTCGTGGTAAATGGGATGGTGAAATGGAAACTGTTGTTGTTGAGGAACTTGACGGTACAATTGTTCCTAGTTCCACTGCTTTTGCTTTTGTTTATCCTGCATTTTTTGGAGAAAAGTAGTCATTTCAGTTATCAGTTATCAGTTATCAGTTATCAGTACCGACTGCTGAAACTGGAGCCTTGAAAATCGGAATTTTCTTTTTCATCCTCTTAAAAGAGGAGGCTTGAGACCTGATTTTTTGTCAATTATCAACATAATTTTTGGGTACAGAAGTAATAATAGGTAGGTCTAATTAAACGTTAAAAAAATTGTAGGGGCGGGTTTAACCGAAAGCCTTGACGTAAGCATCTAGTTCTCAAAACCCGCCCTCTAATGTTACGTTTATTTATACCTATCTAACTTAATAGTAGCAAAACTTGTAGGGTGCGTTAGACAGCTATAACCTACGCTATGAAAAGGTATTTAACAATATG
>NZ_JBNHEQ010000240.1:7924-14859 GCF_050016015.1 Dapis hubbardiae BLCC-M172 | reverse complement strand
AAAGGTATTTAACAATATGTCGTAACGCACCATTGAATATGTGTCGCTCTAGTAGTGGACTGACACAGCTAATGAGTGTGAATTAGATTATTATTGGCGCGGGGGCGGGTTCATCTGATAATTTGTAATACCATTAACTTAACGTGGAACCTGCCCCTACTATTGCAATATTTTAGGTGTGTTATTGACTCGAAAACTGCTGTAATTATATTGTGTCTGGATAACCGCGCGATCGCTACAATTTCAGTTCCTTACTAGTACCAATTTGAAATAAGCAGGTACACAATTCTAGTTATAGGCAACAATAAATAGGCAAAAGACAACAAGCAACAGGCAACAGATATTCATCGCAAATTATTTATCAAATTGTTATAATAAGAATATAAGAAAAAGGGTGCATTTTAACTTCTCCCACTCCTGTCTCTCCTATTCCTTTAATCATAACTATTCAAACGGACATGATATTATTTTATGATTTAGGAGTCAGAAGGAGTTAAAACTCAGAAGTCGGAATTCAGAATACTTCTGTGTAATTAATTTTGTGTATCTGCTTAACTTTTCTCTTTTATAAACTATTCCAAATTTTGGGTTTTCTCTACAATTACAGAAAGTTGAAGATGGATTGACTAAAGAGTTAAATGACTATCCATTTTGTGACAATGAATCAGCCCTGGAGATACAGGAGGGGCTAACTTTATATACCATTTTTATTTTCAACTTTTCCGCCTGCGGCGGATCAGGATATTGTTTGTTTTAAATAACCTAAGTAGGTAGGTGTGAAAATTTAAAAGTACGTCCGAAGCGACTGGAACGGATTGGAATCTCAAGGTTTTCGACTGCATGAATATTTCTTTCCTACCTACTTATAATCAGAAATTGGAGGAAGGTAATAATGAACTATAAAGAAAAATATTGGGAGATTCTAACAACTATTTCTGGGGTGATTAAAAAATTACCTCTACCATTATTTATTAGCTTTGTTGCTTGGCTTTTCGGTCTTTATATAAACTATCAAAGTGAACTAAGACAAGATCGTAAATCCACAGATACTAACGAACAAAAAATTGCTGAAAATTATTTCTCTGCCCTGAAAGAAATTCGCTATAACCAAGATTACAAGGAAACAAAAAGTAAAGAGTACCAGTTAATTCACAATATGACATTAGTTGTTCTTAGGGAAATCAGTGGTAGCCCGAGAAAAGCTGGTATTGTACTTTTTCTAAATAAATTAGAGATACCAAAAAATTTTAACGGTGATAAAAGTTTGAAGAATGAATCATCTGATATTTTTTATCATGGAGCTAATTTAAAACTTACAAATTTTAAAGGTTTCAGTTTTAAAGAAGCACAATTAACAAAGGGAGATTTAAGAGGATCTACCTTTAAAAATGCTGGCTTAAAAAACTCTAATTTCAACTACGCGGATTTATCTTGTCATACATACCAGAAAGATGCTGATTGGGGTTGGTTGCCTTGGATGGGATGGCATATTATTCCTTTTAGTAGAGAAGGAGAACTGCTTGCTTGCTTGGGATGGAATCTTCAGAAAAAAGAAACACAATGTGCTGACTTAAGTGGGGCTAATTTAACTGAGGCTGAACTGTGGGGATCAACATTGAAGGGGATAAAAATTGATGAAATTAATGAACCAACGAAGAAAAAACTAATCGACCGAAGAGCAAAATTTAACGATTCCTAATCTGTGTAGTATATTGCAGGACTTTGACCAAAAATATAGGTCTAAGCTTATAGAAACCTTTAGTATTTTAACAATGTAGGATTTTTTATGAACAAGCAACTTAAGCTCACAGCAGCAATTTTGATATTACTCCAAGGCATATTTATAGATTCTGCTCTCGCCCAAGGTAAGCATGGAGCGATCGCTATCTCTTCTGATAGGACAACTTACGGATTGGCAAGTAACCGTTCAACTCGCGCTGAGGCAAAGAAAGAAGCAATAAGCAAATGCGGTGCAGGTTGTGAAGTTGTGATAACATTGGATAATGAGTGTGGAGCAGTTGTCAAAGATAATTACACATGGTATTCGGGACGAGGTGATACAGAAGGCGAGGCAAAAGAAAGAGCGTTTAAAGCCTGTGGCAAGACTTCCTGTAAGTTAGTAAAGTCAGTTTGTAGCAAGTAAACTAACTAGCAGGAACATCGGTGCGTTACGCGGGAACAATATTAACTCAACTACGCCATCATTAAATTCACCCCCTTTTCATGTTGCGCAGCAAAACGCACCCTACTGGACTGACACAGCTAATGAATGTGCATGAGATTATTTGGGCTGGGGCGGGTTCACCCGATCGCGTGTAACGCCATTAACTTAACGCCGAACCCGCCCCTACTATTGCAATATTTTAGGCGTGTGACGCCACTACCTTAATTACTGCGAGTCCATATTTAACAATGCGTCGTCACCACCATTGCATAAGTGCCATTCCAGTAGGTAGGCAAAATATAAGCTTAATAATATTTATTTTAATAAGTGGATAGTATTTGCATAGAGTATTGAGCTATACAGAATTATCAAAAATTTGTTTCTAGACCGATTAAGTTTTATTCATCTTGCCAAGGGCTAACTTTACTTAAGACTTTGGTTTGATTTATAGTGGTCGCTTATCAACAGGACTTACGGATGAGATACGAAAAACTAGGATCTGAGATTGCTATCCGTTCCGGACTGCTCCGCAAACCCTGTCGGTTGCAATGACGAAAATACATTGTAGTGCGTAAGTCCTAATCAAGTAATACCGCTCCTCATAGTTTGACTGACGATCGCATCCTATTCTCAATAAACCCCAAATTTATTGGGTTTATTGAGAATTTTAAAAAATATTGAGAATACATCTCAATTAGTAAATTAGGCTCTAAACTAAGTTTAAGTAGAAAATTACAAAAAAATAATGATTGATTTAAGCCCAAATAGCTTGGAAAAACTTGCCATGGGTAAATCCAGCTTTCTTTATTAAAAATTTATACTTAAGAGACTGTTTGTAAACTCATAAAAACCTCTCTCCTTGTAGGAGAAACCCCCATTCCCTTCTTCTCCCCTTTCCCAGGGTGGTTAGGGGGGATAGGAAGGTTAGGTTTCCACGGATTCATCGCAAACAGCCTCTAAATTGAAAAAAGCTACCGTTGTACTGCTCGCAGTTAAGGGTGGGAAAAGGTCATTTCAATCGATCCACCAATGTTGGGAACAAAAGGAAATTGAGACAATGCCTAAAACAATATTCAATTTAGCAAGAATACAAGTATCTGACTATCACCCAGTGCAACTACTCTTTGAACTACAGGAAAAGTTAGAAGGGTTTCACAGAAATGATTTTGCCGAGTTGATGGGAGTGCAACCCCAAACTGTTCGCCAATGGTGCAGCAAAGATGGTAATCCCAATCTTCAAGCTAGACAATTAGCTGGTGAAATTAAGGCCAGACTACAACGCGATCGCATATTGTAGGAAATTGTAGATTTAATCTACTGACATTTTATATCAATTAGTTCACTATATAAATTAAAGCAATTCATACTTTATCTACAAAGGGGAACTAATGATAGATTACAACATGACACAAGAATGGACTCCAGGAAAAATGGTTGAACTCAACACCGAGCTACTCAAACCCAGTCCATTTTATTTCGGATACGATATCAAGGAACATCTTGTCAACGAATTCTCAAAACATGACTTCGACAAAATATTCTTCTTCACAGAGGAAAATCTGTTGGAACTTTATGGAAAGGAAATCTTCCACGAACTGAATGCAAAATATCATTGTATTCTGGAAATAGTACCTCCTGGTGAGAAGTGTAAATACTTCCCAGTCTTAGAAGAAATATGTGAAACATTAATTGCTGAAGGAGTATCTAAAAAATCCCTATTAGTTGCCTTTGGTGGAGGAACAGTAGGAAATATTGTTGGTTTAGTTGCTGGATTAATTTACCGTGGAATTCGGTTTATCGAAATCTCCACAAGTATGACTGGTCAAACTGACAGTACCCTCAGTAATAAACAAGCTGTTAATGGTTCAGCTGGCAAAAACCACTTTGGTCTTTATCATAGTCCTCTGTTTATTTGGGCAGATACAAAATACTTAAAAACAGAGCCTGCTTTTTCTAAGAGATGTGGAATTATTGAAGGGATTAAAAATGGTTTTATTGCTGAACCTAGCTTTTTGGATTATTTAGAAAATACTCTTAATCCTGAGCTTAATTTTTCTGACCAGCAGTTAACTGACCTAGCTTATAAAATTATTCTCTCCAAACTAGAAATACTTAAGCAAGACCCCACTGAAAAACATTTGGGAATTATTCTAGAGTATGGTCATACCTTTGGTCATGGTTTGGAATGGTTACTAAGAGGAAAACTATCTCATGGAGAAGCAGTTTCTTATGGTATGAAAATAGCAGCGGAACTAGCGAAAGAAATGGGGTTAATTTCCCAAAAAGATGTAGATTTACACTACCATTTTATTGAAGAAAAACTAGGATTTAATAATCCTTGGCCTGAGAATGTTACTACTAATTTATTAATGCAGGCGATGATTGCAGATAATAAGAAAACTGGGGAAGATATCCGGTTTGTTATCTTAGAAAAAATTGGTCAATGTTATAACCCAGAGGGAGATTATTTGGCAACAGTAGATCTTGAATTGGTTGAAAAAGTTCTAGATAATTTCATCCAAAAAGCAACTGGAAAAGTTGCAGTTACTACTGCATAATTGCAGAAATTTAACTCTACTTCTCCTCAGTTGAAATAGTTCAAATGGAGTAAAAACTAGGATTATTTATAAGTGCAATGATGGGAAACAAGAACATTTTAGGAAAAGAAAAGGGAAAGGAAGAAAAATCGCGATTTTATGGGCATTTAATCGTCGAAATACTCCCTTTTCCCCTGTTTCCCTACAACCTCTTTCCTGTCTGACAAAGGTTTTCAGTGGAATAAGGGACGAATCCCTGAAGGAGGAGTAGAGTTAATTGTTAGTGTAGCATAAAACTTTAGTGCAATAAGCGTAGGTTAGGTTTCGTTCCTCAAACCAACAATAGGATAATTAATTCTAGTAGTAGACTGACACACCTTAAATGGTGCAATAGATGTAGGTTGGGTTGTTTGCGCGATTCATTGCGCAGCATGGGACGTTTGCGGAGCATTTCCAACGGAAAAACCCAACAAAAATCTTTCTCCCCTACTCCCCTACTCCCCTACTCCCTAATGCACAGTTTTAGCTGTGTCACTTTAGTAGGGTGTGTTAGCGGTAGCGTAACGCACCAAGACTAAAATGGTGCGTTACGACAGATTGTGAAAAACCTGTCAAACCTTAGATTGTAAGTCTAATGCACCCTACACTAATCTATTGTTGGGTTTCATTCCTCTACCCAACCTACATTTTTCGGCGTGTCAGTTTACTACATTAATGCTTTAGTAATTTACCAGGAAAGTCAAGCAATGGAAAACAGTAAATTTCTCAGTCACAGTACAAAAATTTACTTAGATAGAAACCTACAAATCATTATTGGTATAACATTGATGGCAGTCTTGGGTTCAAGTAGTATCGGACCTGTATTGCCAACAATGGCATCAGCACTGGAAGTTCCACCGGAAAAAGTGGGATTAGTAATTACAGCATTTGTTGTACCTATCGCCATCGGAACTCCCATATCTGGAGTTTTAGCAGATCGCTTCGGTAGAAAACAAATTTTAATTCCTTCTTTATTACTATTTGCTATTGCTGGTGTTGCTTGTAGTTTTGCTCCCAATTTTCGGACATTACTAGAATTGCGATTTCTGCAAGGTGTGGGAGCAGCTAGTTTAGAAGCTTTAGCACTAACACTAATCAGCGATTTGTATACAGGCAAGAGTCTGACATCCGCAATGGCATTCAACGCTAGTATGATTGGCATGAGTTTGGCAGTGTATCCTTTAATTAGTGGGGGTTTAGCAACATGGGGATGGCGTTATCCTTTTTTATTGCCATTGTTAGCAGTTCCCATTGTACTTGCTGTGATTTTTTTCCTAGAATTACCCTCATTTGAAAAACCACCAAAATTTCGTTTGAAAGTATATTTAAGAAATATTTGGCATAGTGTTAATAATAGTCAGGTATTAGGATTGTTATTTGCAGTAGTTGCTTTATTTATATTGCTGTTTGGTCCTTATTTTACTTATATTCCGATGTTAGCTGGAGATGTTTTTGAAGCTTCTCATGTGGCAATTGGAATTATTTTAGCAACTATGGCTTTATCTTTAGCATTTGTTTCTTCTCAGGTGGCATTATTTCCCCAATCTCTATCAGAATTTACCCTAATTAAAGTTTCATTTGTACTTTATACTTTGGCAGTAATAATTACTCCATTGCTACAAAATATGTGGTTATTAATAATTCCTAGTATTTTGTTTGGAGCTGCTCATGGAATGTGTTTTCCTGCTACTCAGGCATTGTTAGGAAAATTTGCTCCTCAAGATTATCGCGCTGGTTTTATGGCTGTTAATGCTACGGTTTTATCTATCGGACAAGCATTAGGTCCGTTATTAGCTGGAGTTGCTTTTGGAGTTTGGGGAATGGCTGGAGTTTTTTATGCTGCTGCTGGTTTTTCTGTTTTGAGTTTAGGGTTAATTAGTAGACTTTTTGTGACTACTGATTAGTTTAGGAAGGAATAATTCATTAATTGATAATGGATAATTGATAATTGATAATTACCTCTGGTTAAAACCTTAACTATTGAATATCAGGAAATATTATTTCTTCTGGAAATATTTTTTAAATCTGCTGAATGCACAAACTTAAACTAATTTTATAAACCGTGTAACACAGGCTTCCAGCCTGTAACAAGCAGGATGCTTGTGTTACCAATTTTGTAATATATTTACCCGAAATCGGATGGAAATATTTTTTAAATCTGCTGAATGCACAAACTTAAACTAATTTTATAAACC
>NZ_JBNHEQ010000240.1:0-7824 GCF_050016015.1 Dapis hubbardiae BLCC-M172 | reverse complement strand
TTCCAGCCTGTAACAAGCAGGATGCTTGTGTTACCAATTTTGTAATATATTTACCAGGGAAAAATGAGTATAAGTAGACAGAGAAAAATCGGCGTTACTACCTGGATATTTGGTCAGAATAAATTAGAAAAAACTGCCAAAATTATTTCAGAAATGGGTTTTGATGGAGTCGAGTTATATATAGATATTCATCACACTATACCTCAAAATGTGAAAGATATTTTGGCAGATAATGGTTTAGAAATATTCTCCATGACTCCTAGTAATGTAGATTTGGGAAGTAGCGATCGCCAAACCAGAACAGTAGCTCTAGATTATTATAAAAAGTTAATTGATTATGGAGCAGAATTAGGAAATCCCATTATTACTTGCCATGAATATATTCAGAGTCAGATGGGAACTACTTATGCAGGTTCCAGAGATAATTTAATTGCATCTTGCCAAGAATTAGCAGTTTATGCAGAAAAAGCCAAAATTAAATTAGGCTTTGAACCCCTGAATCGTTATTTATGTCGTTTCATTCTGAATAGTAATGATGTTTTATCTTTACTAACAGAAATTAACTCGCCAAATATGACTGTTATTCTAGATACTTATCATGGAAATTTAGAAGAAGCAAATTTAGTTCAAGCCATTAAAGAATGTGGGGATAAACTGAGTGTGTATCAAATCGCTGATTCTAACAGAAAAGGCATTGGTTTTGGTCATACTAATTTTGCCGAACATTTCGACGCACTTGATGAGATAAAATTCTCCGGTCCGATAATTCTAGAATGCGCTCAACCAAGACAAACACCAGGTTCAAAAGAAGAGATAGATTTGGATGAACTAACATTTCATTTATCAGTAAGTAAAAATTGGATTATGAATCCAATAAAAGTATTAGTTGCTAATATTTGAATTCTCGTCCTTAGTTGGGATTTATCCCCAAAATAAGTATAGTTTTACCCATTAATTTTAGTAATTATTAACTAAATTAGTGTAGGGTGCGTTAGACGGCAAAAATATTTGACTATGAAAGGTATTGAACAATCCGTCGTAACGCACCATTTTTACTTATTGTATATTAAGTATTTTAAGGGCTAGAGCTTTACTACAAACAAAATATTTATTATGACTAATTATCTGAATAGGTATTAAGTAGATTTTTTTAGGGTGCGTTAAGATTTGACTGTGAAAGGTATTGAACAATCCATCCTAACGCACCATTTTATTTATTGTTGTTGAGTTTCCTACGTCAACCCAACCTACGGTTATTGCTTACTTTAAATACTAGGAATTAAAATTAGGAGAAAACAAAATGAATCCCATATATCAAGACTTAAAAGAAAAACATATTTTAATTACTGGCGGCAGTAATGGAATTGGCGAAGCTTTAACTAAAACATTTGCCGAACAAGCAGCAGAAGTAACCATTTTAGATAAAGATTATGATCGAGGTTTACAAATAGCTGAAGAATGCCAACAATATTATTGTAAAGTAAATGTCTACGGAATAGATTTAACTGATAGTGAAGCTTTAACAGAAACTTTAGCCAAAGTAAAAAAAGACAAACCAGTAGTAAATGTTTTAATTAACAATGCTGGTTACGATCCCAGATATAACTTGTTAGAAATGTCAGCACAAGAATGGAACGATCTATTTCAATTAAATGTTGTACATTATTTCATCACTTGTCGGGAATTATTACCAGAAATGATTAATGCTGGTAGCGGTAGTATTATTATGACAAGTTCTCACCTAGTTTGGATTGCGAAACCAGATATGGTTGCTTACAATGCTACAAAAGGAGCAATAGTAGGTATGGTTCGGACTTTAGCAGAAGCAGTTGGGAAGCACCATATTCGGGTAAATTCTGTAGCACCAGGTTGGATAATGACAGAAAGACAACTGCGACAGTGGGTGACACCAGAAGCAAAACATAAGACTCTACATGAGTTACAATCAATTCCCATAGAATTAACACCCCAAGAGTTAGTCGGAACATATTTATTTCTCGCTTCCGATACATCCAGAGCAATAACTCGTCAAACAATAGTTGTAGATGCAGGATATGCACAGAGTTAACGCCCAAGTCATTTCAGTTATCAGTTATCAGTTATCAGTAGCTCTGACTGTTTGCGCCGTTCGTGTAGGTTGGGTTGAGGAACGTTTCGCTGCGCGACATGAAAAGCGGAGCTTATCCGCAGGATAAACCCAACAGTAAAATTATTGAGCTGCTGTAGGTTAGGTTGAGTCTAATAGTGGGCTGACACAGCTAAAATAGTGCAATAAGCGTAGGTTGGATTTAAGAATTAAACCCAGCACCACTAAGGTGTTGTTGGGTTTCACTACCGCTCAACCCAACCTACATTAAACTACAAACAAAGGAAGGTGTAAGTGCGTTGCAATGCACCCTACTGGACCGACACATCTAAAATGGTGCGTTACGACAGATTGTTAAATACCTTTCACAGCCTAGATTATAGCTGTCTAACGCACCCTACTGCACTGTTTCAACTAAAATAGTGCATTAGGGAGTAGGGGAGTAGGGGAGTAGGGGAGTAGGGGAGTAGGGGAGAAAGATTGTTGTTGGGTTTTTCCGTTGGAAATGCTCCGCAAACGTTCCTCAACCCAACCTACATCTAATGCACTATTTAAGGTGTGTCAGTCTACTACAAATTTTTCTTATAGGTTTTTGTTGGGTTGCGCTGTCGCTTAACCCAACCTACTGGACTGATACAACTAATGGGTGTGCATTAGGGCGGGTTTATGTAAATCTTAGAGTAAGCATGAAAATTCTAGCTAAAACCCGCCCCTACTATTGCACCATTTTAGCTGTGTCAGTCTACTACAGATATACAACTATTCTCAAAAATTAACTATGGGTATTAACAAAACTTTATTAATCATGGCAGTCATCAGTGGAGCTGCAGTTGCCAACTTATATTACAATCAACCGGTACTAGCAGTAATCGCTGAAAACTTCCATGCTCCCACTCAGCAAGTTGGGTTAATTCCGATGATGACACAAATTGGTTATGCTTTGGGGTTGCTACTATTTGTACCTTTGGGTGATATCCTAGAACGACGACGTTTAATAGTAACAATGCTGATGGCAACTGCTCTAGCTTTAGTAACAGCAGCTATGTCTCCTAATATTAGTTGGTTAATTTTTGCTAGTTTACTTATTGGTATGACTACAATTGTTCCCCAACTTGTTGTACCTTTTGCTGCTTTTTTAGTAGAACCGGGAAAACGTGGCAAAGCTGTGGGAACTGTGATGAGTGGTTTATTCATTGGGATTGTTTTAGCGAGAATGACTAGCGGATTCGTCGGAGCAAATTTCGGTTGGCGAGCAATATATTTCTTTGCTAGTGGGTTGATGATATTAATAGCAGTAGTATCAACATTTGTACTGCCACAGGCAAAACCTTCTGTCACTCTCTCATACCCTAAATTAATTCTCTCTTTGGGGGAAGTAATTAGAGAACAATTATTATTGCGACAAGTAGCTTTAATTGGGGCAATGTCTTTTGCTGCTTATAGTATTTTCTGGAGTACCATGGCTTTTTTCCTGAAAGCGCAACCCCTAAACTACAGTAGTCAAGTAGCAGGAATCTTTGGTTTAGTTGGTATTGTGGGAGCTATAGCAGCAGTAATTGCTGGTCGGATGGCAGATCGAAAAAATCCTAGATTGATTTCTATGTTAGGTGTTGTGATTTCTACTTCATCATTTTTAGTATTTTCTTTAGCAAGATATGAATTATGGGGTCTAATTTTGGGAGTGATGCTGTTAGACTTGGGAGTGCAGACAACTCAAATCTCTAACCAAGCACAAATTTATAGTTTGCCTGCCAAAATACATAGTCGTCTGAATACAGTTTATATGGTTTCCTATTTTGTGGGAGGAGCTATGGGGTCTTACTGTGGTAACTATGCTTGGAGTAGTTGGCAATGGAACGGAGTTTGTGGTATTGCTTTATTTGTTCTAGTTTCAGCTTTGAGTATTTTATACTTCACAATTTTCTGGAAAAAACCACAGCGACAAATTTTGAGTCTTAGATCGACAAGATGAAATTTTATATTATGTTGGTTTGAATGCTCATAATAAAAAAATGGGATGGCTTAGTGTTGCTCTAGTAGTGCATTAGATTATTGTGGCGGGGGCGGGTTTATCTGAATAATTTGTCACACCATTAATTTAACGCAGAACCCGCCCCTACTATTTCAACATTTTAGTCCAGTAGGGTGCGTTAGACGGCTACAGTTATTTGTTGTCAAAGTGATTTAAAAATCCGTCGCAGGGCACCATTTTATATCATGTCCGGATAAGAGCGTGATAAAAAAAACTTTCTTCTTTTTATACTTTCTTTCTCCTCTGTTCCCTCCTGACTCCTGACTCCTGACTCCTGACTCCTCCCTCGTTTATTTATAACTATTCAACCAGACATGATATTAGATGTATCAATCCTTATAATAGTAGCTCTCCCGTTGTGCTAAAGCGCTCCAAATATTTCTAGCAGCGCTAAAGCCCAACTACAAACTAAGACTTTTTTATAACTATTGCAACCCAACCTACTGGGATGACACAGCTAATGAATGTGCGTTAGATTATTGGGGCGGGGGCGGGTTCATCTGATATTTGTAACACCATTAATTTAACGCAGAACCCGCCCCCTACTACTGCAACATTTTAGGCGTGTCAGTCCACTACACCTGAAACAATTTTGTACAAAATAAACAGGAATTTTAACTATGCGTGCGCTTCGCTTTGACAATTTCGGCTCTCCGACGACTCAACTCAAATTTGAAGAACTTCCCACTCCCATTTTACAACCTGATGAAGTGCTGGTTGAAGTTCATGGAGCATCTATTAATCCCAGTGATGTGAAAAATATTTTGGGAGTCATGGAAAACACAACTCTCCCACGCACACCCGGTCGAGATTTTGCTGGAATTGTCGTCGCAGGTGCGCCAAATTTAATTGGTACTGAAGTTTGGGGAACAGGAGGCGATATTGGA
Organism: Dapis hubbardiae BLCC-M172; assembly: GCF_050016015.1. NCBI lineage: Bacteria > Bacillati > Cyanobacteriota > Cyanophyceae > Oscillatoriales > Microcoleaceae > Dapis > Dapis hubbardiae. Next base: position 2,819 of record NZ_JBNHEQ010000240.1, on the reverse strand, counting down.
TTTATCCGCGATGGTTCCCACGCTTCTCATTTGGTATTACCTGTAGGAGCGGTACAACCCAAACCGAAAAATATATCTATGATACAAGCAGCAACTATCGGAGTCAGATATATTACCGCTTGGTTATCTTTGATTGAAGCAGCAAATTTACAGTCTGGAGAAACTGTTTTGGTAGTAGGAGCAACAGGTGGGGTTGGCAAAGCTGCGATTCAAATAGCAAAATGGAAGGGAGCTAAAGTTTTAGGTACAGTGCGACGGGAATCAGATTATCCAATAGTTGCAACATCTGGTGTTGATATCGTTATTAATTTGGCAACGGAAAATCTTAATTCTGCTGTTTTAGCTGCTACTGGAGGTGAAGGTGTGAATGTGGTATTGGATACAGTGGGCGGTTCTATGTTGGAAAATAGTATGTGGACTCTCGCTCATAGAGGTCGTTTGGTTGCTATTAGTGCCCCACCAAAAGAAACGAAAGTTTGTTTTGACATCCGGGATTTTTATCACCGGGAGTTGCGCTTATTTGGAGTAGATAGTCGAGCTTTTGATGTGACTCAATGTGGGGAAATTTTGGCAGAACTCAATCCCTTGTTTGAAACAAATGCTATTCTGGCACCAGAAGCGATCGTTACTTACCCACTTACGGGAGGAATAATTGCCTACGAACAAGTACGCAATAGAACTAATATTTCTCAGCTAGTTTTAATTCCTAATATATAGTAAAATGTACATCGCTACTTTTTTTCATATTTCTGACGACTTACACAAAGGTACTATATATAGAGTGTCAAAACTCAGAAGTTGGAGTTTCTGACTCTATATATATGGTATCTGCGTAATTCCTATTTCTATAAGAGCAATTTCAGCTCCATCAACTATATTTATCTCTCTAATCATAAATGGTCATGTACTATATATAGAGTGTCAAACCTCAGACGTTCGAGTTTATAACTCTATATATATGGTATCTCTGTAATTCCTATTTCTATAAGAGCAATACTGATAACTAATAACTGATAACTGATAACTGATAACTGATAACTGATAACTGATAACTGATAACTGAAATGACCCCTGCTCTGATAAAATCTCACTTCAGAATAAACTATTTTTAGGGGGAAATAGCTTGCAATTATTCAAAAATTATGGTAATAAAAAAATCATCCTCATCAGTTTGACACTAATCAATCTATTATCTTTAAGCAGTGGAAAAACCCTGGCCACAGAAGATAAACAGGAGTTGATGGGGCAAATTCAAAACTATGCTGAAGAATTTACCGAGACCAAACCAAATGACCCCATTACCCAACAAATACCTGTTTATCAACTAGATGACGTTTTACCTACTGATTGGGCCTATTCAGCATTGCTTAGTTTGCGCGTTAGCGGAGCTTGCTGTAAGCATCGCTACGACTGTCTCTCTGGTTATCCTGACAATACCTATCGAGGCAACCGCGCCATAACTAGATATGAATTTGCAGCAGCTTTAAATGCTTGTTGGCAAACTCTGGAAAATTTTCTGGCAGAAAGTCAAGCAGAATTAATTCAACAAGACGACCTGATAGTTATCGAAAGACTGATACAAGATTTTCAGGTAGAAATAGCTAACCTCAAAGCACGCACCGAAGCATTAGAAAACCGAGTCGATGCTTTAGAAGCGCAACAGTTTTCTACTACCACCAAATTAAACGGTCAGACAATTTTTGCTGTGAATGCTGGTGGGTTTGATGGCGATCGCCTCATTGACCCGAATGGTAGAGAATTAGCAGACAAAAACCCTCAAGCTACATTATTATATCGAGTAGCTTTTGATTTTGATACCAGTTTCCGAGGTACAGACTTATTAAAACTGCGGCTTGATACTGGTAGCAATGGTTTTCTTGATAATGCTAACGCAATACTCGAACCTAACTTTGGCAGTGTTCTGGATGTTAGTGGACGTCCTCCACGAGATGACGAAGTTGGTATTGGAAGAGTCTTCTACAGTTTTCAGGTAGTGGAAAATTTGTCTCTATCTATAGGACCTTTAATTGAAGCATTGGATTATATAGACAATAATAGCTACGCTGCTTTAAGTTTCCGCGACTTTTCTACATCAAACCTGGTTTATAACTATGTCATATTTCCAGTTGATGGTATTGGTGGTGGAGCAATATTAAAATGGAACCCTGGAGGTAGCGCTTTCAACCTTCGTGCTTTATACATTTCCCCAGACTCTGACAATCCTACTCAAAATGGTCAAGGTCCTTTGCCTGTTTCTGCGTTTACATCATTACTCTATTCTGACGGTAGGGGTTCGCGGGGTTTATTTGGTTTTCATCAAGGAATGGTGGAATTTGAATATAATCCTTCGTCTAGGTTTAGTCTACGTTTGATTTACAGTGGGGGCAGAGTTTTTGCTCGCCGTTTTGATGCGGTAGGGGTGAATTTTGAATGGGGTTTTGCTTCCAAGTTTGCTGTTTTTGGTCGCTATGGTTATAGTAGTTATCAGGATACAGATTTTGGTGATATTAATCCTAATTATTGGATGGCAGGTCTTTCTGGGTTAGATGTTTTGCAAGAGGGCGATCGTGTGGGGGTAGCAGTTGGGCAACCTTTTATTGTGAATGAAATTGGCAATTCCACTCAGACAAATTTAGAAGTTTTTTATAGTTATGCTGTGAATGATAATATTTCAATTTCTCCTGTATTTCAAGCTGTTTTTGATTCTAGTAATCAAGAGAGTAATGGTACAATTTTTACTGGTACATTACGGACGGTGTTTTATTTTTAACTCCCCCGGCGAGAAGTCCCGCGCTCTCCTTTCGGGGGAGCGTCGGGAT
>NZ_JBNHEQ010000239.1:0-17625 GCF_050016015.1 Dapis hubbardiae BLCC-M172 | reverse complement strand
ATTATTAATAATTAAATAATTCTGGTTTAAAGCCTCCCCTTGGATAGGGGAAAAAGTGCTAGGATATTTCCTCATCTTCAATCAAGAGCGGTTTTAACCAGAGGTAATTATCAATTATCAATTATCAATTATCAATTATCAATTATCAATTATCAATTATTGAAGACCTATTTAGGATTGCTATAGCAATATTACTTGAGTTGTGAGATATTGTAGACTTTTAGGAAATAGGATATAGGGAAGAGATAAGAAAGAAAAAACTAATAGATATGGGAATCCTCTAATCGGTTGTAGTATTTTGGTGGTAGGGGCAAATCGCGATTCGCACCTACAAAAGTCATAATTTTAAAGGTTTTCAGCTAATATTTTCCTATATACTGAGCAGTTTTGATTTAGTCAAGTATTTATCAATTATAGAAGGCTTGGTATGACATTTCAATTACCCTAAATAATAGGGTGCATCTCATATTTGCCAAAATACTTTTTCCCTATTCCCTATTCCCTAAAAGCGATAAATTTTTGGCTTTCTTCAAAATTGAGATGCCCCAAATAATACTGATGATATTTCAAGATAGCAATCCTATTTTATCTCAAATCTGTTGGCTTCGGAGTATTATAAGAAACCGGGTTTATGAGATATAGATGTCATTTATAGTCGGCATTTTATATAAACTCGGTTTCTACGCTTTTTTTTACACCGATACTACCGAATTTGATATTATTCGTGGCAAAAATTTTACTGCTTTTTAGGGAACAGGCAACAGGTAAAAGTTTCAACTTTTTTATTTACTTTTTAATTTGTCGCAACCTATGCCCGGTTTGCTATATATTAAGTAATATAAAATCCGGTTATACAGTAATTGCAAAATTACTTCTTCATTAAGAACAGTTTTCTATTGAATATGAATTATATAATTTAATAGTTCAAATCCAATATTTCTCCTAACTCCTGTACGGGCTATTTCCGTTTGTCATGCTCCGCTTTCCATGTCGGCGACAGCCGAAGTGCGTTTGCGGAGCATGACCTAGGATAGTTGTGCGCCAGCAAAACAGGTTTGCGACAGCATTCGGTTTGCGCAGCATTCCCCAGGAAACGAAATTGCCCCTACGACTCCTGACTCCTCCGCAATACGATAACTAATTACTCAGATTCTATATAATTAACAGAAACGGAAGTTTTTTTGATAATTAAAACTATTTTTTTTACTTAATGCGAAACTTTTATTAACTATAAATAACACGATCGCGACCTGTTGTTTTAGCTTGATAAAGAGCTTGATCTGCTTGAGCAATTAACTTTTCTATAGAGCTACCCAATTGAGGTATAGTAGTAGCAACTCCTAAACTTAAAGTAACAATTTTTGAGGCACAAGAAGAAGCTTGATGAATAATATTTAATGATTTAATATGAAGGCGAATTTTTTCAGCAATAGAAATAAAATAGCATCAGTAGCATTTATTTTAGGTAAAACTATAGAAAATTATTCACCTCCATAACGAGCAACTAAATTTTCATTATTTGCCTTAGTTATCATTTGAACAGTTTGATTTATTGCCAAGGCAACTTGTTTCAGACACCGATCTCCAGCTTGATGACCGTAAGTGTCATTATAACCTTTAAAACAATCAATATCTGCCATAATTATTGATATAGATTGTTCTTCTTTAGACATTTGGAACCATTGTTCAGCTAGATATTGGTCAAATTTTCTACGATTAGCAACTTGAGTTAAAGCATCTAAAGAAGCCTGAAGCTCCAACTCTTTATGAGCTGTTTCCAACTTTAGATAAAGCTCCTGGAGTAAATTATTTGCCAATTGATGAATCTGAGATTGAGCCACAAGCAGATGATGAACATCTAAAAGTCTATAAACATTGGGTTCAATTTCAACAACAATTGGTTCGTATGCGATATCAGTTTTTCTCTGCAAAGCTCTACTACTAGCCTCCACAATTGCAGTATTTGCAGGGAGAACTAAAAAATCGGTATAAGCAAATTGATACAAAGTTTTGATAGACCTTTTCAGAAATAATTCTCTGCCAAAAGGGCGACTCAAATATTCCAAAAATCGCCGTCGGGAAATCATTCCTGATAGCTTTTCCTCCTCCATTAAAATGACTCCAGGCAATCTTGGTTCACTTTCTAGCCTCAAAGCAGCTATTTCTCCTACTTGATTATTGTCAACTTGAAAATCATATAGAGATAAATCCCGTACAGTTGACTCCTGAAATGTTGTTGACAGACAATTGTCAGGAATTGTCGAAATTAATGACTCAGAGGAAGATAGATTCAACATAAATTTTAAATATTTTGTGTGCCTAGAGAAATAGTATCTAGCTAAATAAGAAAATTATCTGATTCTAAGTAATTTAATAATTTTATTATATACTAAGAAGTTGAATGTATCAGGCAATATAAAAAAAGAAGATAGGGAACACTTAACTGGAAATAGGTATGGAGGTATGGAGGTAAAAAAACAATTATTTGTTATCAGGAACTTCACAACTAACTAATTGACTATGAATAGTCATACCTCCTCCCTCTGTAGAGTTATTTCAATCCCTTACCTTATTCAAGCTAGTTGATTGAGTTGTGAAACTTTTTTCTTAATACTTATTTTACAAACAGTCTCTAACAGTGTAACTTAAATAGATGGCTAACTAGATGATGTATATCGTCTAACAATTATAAATGTAAATAACATTAAAAAGTAAATTTAAAGATGGCATCAACACTGACTAATCAGTTGAATAATTCTTTCACCCTCTTTCTCAGTTTATTGGTAGAAGCAATGCCATTTTTGCTGTTAGGGGTGATTTTTTCCGGAATATTACAATGGTTTATTGATGAACGAAAATTAATTACATATCTGCCTCAAAATCCCCTTTTAGGAGCATTTGTAGGTAGCTTAGTTGGTTTTTTGTTCCCAGTCTGTGAATGTGGTAACGTTCCAGTTGCTCGACGTTTATTGATACAAGGTGTACCAACATCAGTAGCAATTGGATTTTTATTGGCAGCTCCAACAATTAATCCCATAGTTATCTGGGCAACTTGGACCGCATTTAGAGACCAACCAGAAATTGTTGTTTTGCGAGTAGTATTTTCTCTAGTTATAGCAACAATTATTGGTTGGATATTTAGTGTACAGAAGGATATACGACAAATTCTGCAACCTACAACTGCTCGTTTATTACCTAGACCTCAACAGCCAGTTTCTCAACAGTTGAAGACTTCTCCCCTTCTACAGTCAGGAACATTTTTTTTAGGTCAATCTACTACATCTGTCCCCCTAGAGTCTATGGGACTTTTCCCAGGAGCAATGACGACACCTGTTGCTCAAGGTCAGTCTCTGGGAATTGGCAGTCAAACAACTACTAATAAAGGTCTGGGTTGGACATCTCTCTTCTTTGTTCCCGATAAACAGCGACTTTTGTCTTTATTGAATAGTATGGTGCAGGAATTAAGGGAGTTGGGAGGAGTATTAGTAATTGGGAGTGCGATCGCTGCGATGATTCAAGTTGCTGCCCCCCGTGAACTTATTCTGAATCTTGGTCAAGGTCCAGTTACTTCAATTATTGCTATGCTAGCTTTAGCAGCAGTAGTTTCTATTTGTTCGACTGTAGATGCTTTTTTTGCTTTGTCATTTGCTGCAACTTTTACCAGTGGTTCTCTATTAGCTTTTTTAGTTTTTGGACCGATGATTGATATTAAAGCTGTAGGTTTATTATTATCATTTTTTCGGTCACGAGCTGTGATTTATTTAATGATATTGGCAGCACAGTTAACATTTATTATGGCTTTAGTTGTGAACTTATATTTAAGTTGAATTATATAGCAATCATATTTTAGTTGTAAGATTTTAGTGGTAATTAGGAGTCATAATTCAGAATATAAAATGATTGTAATCCATCTTGATTGTTCTTAAATATCTCATAAATAATTCCTGATTGCTATGCCATCTTGAAAAAATAATGTTACGAATAGTAAGGTAGATAAAATATTTTATAGAAAATGTCTATTTAGAGATTGAATATATCAGGAAATATAAACAGGAGATAGGGAACAATTAACTAGGAAAACTTAACTGGAGACAGGGATGAAGGAAGGAAGAAATCAAGACAACTCTTTGTAACTTAAAAATCTAGAAATATATGCACCTTTCCACCTCTGTTATTTACCAGATTTTAATCTTTTGGAGTCTTACCTCTTTGATATTTCAGTCATTCTAAGCTCTCTTAATACTTGTTTTAAAAAAAGTCTCTTAGAGGGTATCTATAAATAAAATATTAAGTCTTGATGTAGAGTGGGGAGGGTGAGGCGGAAATAATCTCACAAAATCAAATAATATTTCCTAGCCGCCTTAACCCAGCGAATACTCAATATTTCAAGTGTTTATTTAGATTTATTTTACAGATACCTTCTTAACAAAAAAGATGATTGACAACCTAAAAATGGCATTGAAAAATTCATTATAACTCCTGACTCCCGACCCCTAAAAATCCCTCTAGCTATTTGTAAAAAACATTTATCAAATCGGTATTAGATCATCATTTACAGAAATAATTTTTATATGAAGGCTGAAAAATCATTATTTTCTCTACTTAAACGATATGAACCTTGGTTGGATGCGACAGCAATTTTGGCTTGGGGTTTTTTGTTGATAAACTATTGGCTGACAGGAAAGTTATATATATTGATTCATCCCCGTTATTTTGGTTTAACTCTTGGCGCTGGAATCACTTTATTAATATTAGGTGGATGCAAAATATGGGAGTTATGGAATATTAGCAAAAAACAAAGACTCCCCAGTAAATTAAAACAAGAATTTAGTATAATTGAAAATCAACAACATATTAACTTATTTCCTCCTGGTTGGAGTAGTGGTTTACTATTAATATCTGCTGTACTAGCTTTAACAATTACTCCTCAAGTTTTTGCTAGTCAAACTGCATTACAAAGAGGCTTAACAGAATCTTTACCAGTAACTAGAACTCAACCTCAAGAATTTCGGACTGCAACTAAACCAGAAGAGCGATCGCTAATTGAATGGGTTAGAACTTTAAATGTTTATCCAGAGCCAGATGCTTATAATGGTCAAAAAGTTGAAGTAACTGGATTTGTAATTTATCCCCATGGATTATCTGAGCAATATTTCTGGATATCTAGATTTATTCTGACTTGCTGTGCTGCCGATGCTTATCCGGTGGGATTACCAGTTAAATTACCAGAAGGTAGAAGTCGGAGTAAATATCCTCAAGATAGTTGGTTGATAGTAAAAGGAGAAATGATTACTGAGGAGTTGAGAGGTCAACGTAAATTAACAATTTTGCCCATGGAAATAGAATCAATTCCTAAGCCTAAAAATCCTTATGATTATTAGTATTGAAGGGAGTCGGGAGTCGGGAGTAGAGAGTAGGGGAGTAGGGGAGTAGGGAGCAGGGGAGTAGGGGAGTAGGGAAGTAGAAAAACAACTCTACCTCATTAGCTTGAGAAATACTTTATAGATATCTCCAGAAAATCAACTTGCTCTTTATTTATAGCAATTTTCACTCATGTTGACTAAAAAACTTCTTCCTTCTTCATTCTTCCTTATTAGCTTGAGAAATACTATAGATATGTCTAGAAAATCAATTTGCTCTTTATTTATAGCAATTTTCACTCATGTTGACTAAAAAACTTCTTCCTTTAAACCAAAATCTCCGTACTTTATATTAATGAAAACTCCTATAACATAAGCTATACTTGTCAAAGTTACTCTCCGAAATCATTTTTCCTACCTTTGGAGCTGAGCGAAAATCTGTTCCTTTTTCCCAGTGAAGTGTTCCCTATTTCCTTTTTATAGAAGCCCTAAGCGTATCTTTACAAAAGTGAGGGAGGATTAGGAGACAGGAAACAGGAGACAGGAGTCAGAATTTCCAGAAATAGAATAGGGAAAAAAGTATAAAAATAGCCCCCATCTCCCCATCTCCCCATCTCCCTATCTCCCCATCTCTCCAGCTAATTTTATAGATCCTTTTAGGGGTTCTATATTTCCTTTACAAACAATCTCTTACTTTTTAGTTCGATTACGACTACCTGAAGCAACAACTTTTGAGGAACTAGATTTACGAGTGGACTTACGTTGTCGTCTTTGAAGTTTGATTTGAGGGAGTAAGCTAGATAAACCTTTAGTTTGAAAACGTTTGTAAGCAGAACTACTCCAGTCACTTACGGAATGACTCATTGCACCGAGTTCTATACCTACCAACAGAGCAATTACTTCTTGATAATGTTCGGAAAGCGATCGCCACAAACTTGCAACAAATCCTAAAGTCCTTCCTTCTGAGCTTAGTAATTGATCTATAATTAAACCCAATACTACCAAAACTGACAACAAGGTTAACAAGTATAGTAGACGTAGTGCAGTACCAATTATTGGTCCATGAGATAAAAAGGAGCGATGGTTAAGACTGGTTTGATAAGGCCGCCAAAGCCACTTAAACCAACCCCAACGTTGAAATTGTCGAGAATTGATATCTAGGTCGGGGCCAAACATTAGGCCACTAAATAAAAAACCCCCAGAAACAAATAAGGTTAAGTGGGTACTACGAATCAACCCAAAGCTTAACCCTGTTACAATGGGCAAACTCCACAAGGTTATCCGGTCATGGGTACTACCACTAGGCATAGGAGATTTAATGTAGGCCAAAAAATATATAACTTATATTTATAAAACTTAGCAGATAAAGGAAAATTTTTTTACTTGCATATTTGAGAATATGTGTTATATTAATAAAAGTTGGGCGGTTAGCTCAGCGGTAGAGCGCCTGCCTTACAAGCAGGATGCCACTGGTTCAAATCCAGTACCGCCCATATTACAAAGAATACGCTTTGTTAGTTTGTTTATTTTTAGAGTGGATTCTTCTTTTGTATAGTTGGTAATAAGGAAGGCTAAGAAGATGTTTAGAGATGAATTTGAGAACGGAAATATTCAAGACTGGGTTTGGTAATATAGATTTTGGTATATTTAGGGTTAGCTGATTAAATATAAAAGCATTGACTGATAAAGGTTTGAGCAATTTTAGGTACTAATAAAGTACCAGCTTTTAGGTAGCTCAGATTCAAAAACTTAGGATTTTGGGCAAGATAGGGGAAGAAAATCAAGGGGCGATTTTTCTGACTGCCTCTTCTATAATTCGTATTCCTCCTGACTTCTAGATTCTGGATTCTGGCTCCGAACCTTAACACTTATACTTTTTCTGCAAATCCTATTTATATATTTATTTTCCTTTCTACAAAATTCACTCTGAGCGGAGAAACTATATTTACTATTTTTTCTTTTTTGGCTTTGAGCTTCATAAAATGATAATGTTTGTGATTTTCCACGAGGAGAGAGGTATAGATGGAAAGATTTGATGAGGCAAAAGCAAGCATTTGTAAAATAGCTACTCAATTAGGGTTTGCGCTCAAAAGTATTTTTTAAGGAGTAGGCGAGTAGGGGAGTAATTTTTTTTGCTCATCTTTAATGCGCTCCTTTTTGATTTTTCGGGAACCGTGCAGAAAGAGCTGAAAACTAGGTACTTTTTCCAGACCTAAAAAGGCTAAAACCTTTCTGTGTCAATGCTTTAGTATTTAATCAGCAGAGCAATAATTATAAAAAGAAAATTTCCTGAATGTTTTGATTGTCTCTTAGCAAAGAATTTTAGTTGAATAAAAAGTCATGCGTATAGACGATAAGCCCCAGTTAATATTTATAGTATCATAATTTTTGTGAAATGCAGCCGAAAATTCTTTGATGCGCAATTTTTTATGAGCTTAAGAAAATGACAAAAATCCTAAATAGCTGATATGAAAGCTTATCATTATTTTGCGGCAAAAGAAAGTGTAAAGTTTTTAGAGCCTGAAGCTAAAAATATGAGCTTAAGAAAATGACAAAAATCCTAAATAGCTGATATGAAAGCTTATCCTTTTTTGCGGCAAAAGAAAGTGTAAAGTTTTTAGAGCCTGAAGCTAAAAATATGAGAATTTTGGTCAAACTAAAGAAAGAAAAATTGAGAGACTATTCTATCTCCATCTAACTTCCCCCATTATCCTAACTTATGACTCCTGACTCCTAATACCTAGGTCATTATCTTAGGGTTTGCTGATTAAATATCAAAGCATTGACATATAACTGTTTTAGCCATTTTATGTCTGGAAAAACTACAAGCTTTTCAGTTGATATATCTGAAAAAGTGAGCATCTTCGGGTAACGCGAGGCAGAAAAATTAAGGGACTATTTTTGTGACTACCTACTTTATAATTCCCATTTATCCTGTAGGGGCGATTCGCGTAATTAGGAGCATTCTGGAACGGAAATCGCCCCTACGACTCCTGACTCCTGACTCCTACTAAAAGACTTATTCAACAAACCCTATCTTAATATCATGTCCAGATAATTAGGGATAGAACTCCCGGTTGTGCAGAGCGTAAAGTGTGGGATAATTAATATCATGTCCGGTTGAATGGGTTTGGAGACCAAACCCCTACGAATATTTTACTTAGGAATTGCGCAAAGACCATGTATATAGTGTTCAAAACTATAACGTTATAGTTTTTTTACTCTATATATAATATAGTACCTCTGTGTAAGTCCTGTTAGTTATTCTTATATGTAGAATGTTTTTTGCCATTGTTATCTTAACAGATACAATTATTCCTGCAAATGGAAGGGAGGTCTCCCCAAACTTCCCACACTTCCCACACCTCCTTGACGCACTACCGAACTCCCTTCCGCTTGCGTGACCGAAAAACTTTCTCCTTTTTATACTTTTTTTTCCTCTCTTCCGTGCTGACTAATACCTCGTTATGTATAACTATTCAACCGAACATAATATTACTCATCCGTTGTCTTTTCTTGAACTCCCTGAATAATTCTAGACAACTCACTTTTCTCATTAACAGTAATTCGAGTTGGAGAACCACTAATAATTCCCTCATAACTACGGAAAGAATCTTTTATATCAGGACCTTGAGCTGTAATTGTATATTCTCTAATTCCTTTATCATGCCATGAACCACGCATTTTAAACACATTAATAGCGCGAGACATTTCCCCACGAATTTCTACATATTGAAGCATCAAAATTGTATCAGTAATAGTCGAAATATGGGAATCTGTAATAGAATTAGAACCCATAAACTGATCCGTAGTATTAGTAAAAAAACCTGTTATTTCTTCTTGCTTGGCAAAACCTGTCACCCCAATAACAAATTGTCTAAAAGCATTATTACTTACCCCTCTTGCCAAAGCAGATAAAGAATCAATAGCTATTCTAGATGGTTTAAAATCGGCAATTTCTGATTTAATAATCTGTAGGTGGTCTTCTAAACCTGCTGATTCTGGATAGCTACAAAGAATTCTTAATAATCCTTTTTTCTCTAGTTCTTCAAAATCTATACCCCAAGAAGAAGCATTACGGAATAATTGCGCCCGGGACTCTTCATAAGCAAAAAGCATCGCAGGTTCATTATTCATACAACCATTTTCTATAAATTTACTAACTAAAAGAGTTTTTCCTGTACCTGTAGCGCCAGTTGCTAATATAATAGAGTCTTTAAAGAAGCCACCTCCACACATTTGATCAAGAATTTCATCTCCAGAAGAAACCCTAACATTAGAAGAACGTTGAGTTAAACGCATCGCTCCAAGTGGGAATATATTTACACCATCATTAGTAATAGTAAATGGATACTCTCCTTTCATGTGAGTTGTACCCCTAAGTTTGAGAATTTCTATTGTCCGACGTCTACGTTCACCTTCCAGAGCATTACGGACAATCACAACATTATCAGATACAAACTCTTCTACCCCAAATCTAGCTACAGGTCCATACTCTTCTACCCTTTCTGTAGTCATAATAGTTGTTGCCCCAACTTGTTTTAGTCGTGCAACTAAACGAAATATTTCTCTTCTAACTACTGAAGCAGCATCATATTGTTGAAATACAGCAGTTACAGAATCAATAGAAACTCTTCTAGCTTTATACTTACGAATAGCATATTGAATTCTTTCTATTAAGGCAGATAAGTCAAAATTGCCAACTATGTCTTGTCCCTCTGGATCGGGTGAAGCATCTAATATAAATAACTTCCCTTCATCAACTAATTGCTGTAAATTCCAACCAAAACTGTAGGCATTCTTAATAATATCTTGGGGAGATTCTTCAAAAGTTACAAATACTCCTGGTTCATCAAAATAAGTAATCCCATTATAAAGAAATTGAATAGCAAACAATGTTTTACCAGTTCCAGATGTACCACTCACTAATGTTGTTCTGCCAACTGGCATCCCTCCATGACTGATGTCGTCAAAACCCTCAATCATGGTTTTAATTTTTTCAACTCCTACCTTTGCTATTCCATCCTTTTTAATAGACTCAATATTTTCGTTCATATCTTTAAAAATCTTTAAAATATTTAAAATAAGAAAAAATTTGGCCAGGGATTCCTGATATATACCCTGAAAATTTATATCACACAATTAGTGAACTACCCGCTGCTGATGCTCCGCATAAAGCGCGGATTTCCTATCTTCCCATTATGACGCTCAGTCCTTCGGGGTAGAGCGCGGGGATTCTGGCCGATTAAGATTAAGTTAATTTGAGGTCCTCCTTAGCCTGTTAGTGTTAAGTCTCCTTTGCAACAGGTATCTCTTCTGTGAGAAACACTCCTCTACAAAAGGCAATAAGCAGGCAATGAGATATTGGAATACTTACTTGGTTTCCTAATTTCGTGCTACTTACCTTAACATCAATTATCTCTTACAGCGCTTTTCAGTTGAGTAAACCACAAAACTGCTGTAGGAGTCAGGAGTCAGGAGTCAAAGGCTAGTTTCAAAGTTATCACTCCTTAAGTTGCAACTGAATACAAATCTTCCATCATACCCCCCGGTGATAATGACTGTGGTCTATCAAGCATGAAAACTGCTATAAGAACAATAGACCTCTCCAGAAAAGAGGGATTAAGAATTAAGAATTTAGAATTAAGAATTTAGAATTAAGAATTTAGAATTAATAATTTAGAATTAATAATTTAGAATTACCTCTCCTTGAAAAGAAGAGGATTGACGAACAGGAAAATTTTTATTTATTATTCCCTTAAAAGGGGAGGCTTTAAACTACAATATTTCCGTAAATAATTGATGATTTATAGGCAATAATTAATTGAATTTTTGATGATCGGAGATGTCTAATGTTTAAAAAAATTCATCATTCAATAAAACTTATGAACTAGCCTAGTTGAGTTGACTCCAGTTGTCTATATTAACCAAGGCATAATAGGATAACTACCCTAGCATTATAGTTTGTTGAAGTATGGGATAGTGTTTTGCTCAATCTTGATTTTAGGAGTTGCACATTAAACAAATAATAATTAATTTTCAACTATCTATAAGAAGAAATACTTATTGTTGAAAAATATTTACTATTGATTGATTATTTCCTAATTGTGCCAAGCCTCCTAAACTTAATAACTATATATATTAAAAGCTATTGTAGTAAGGATATTACTCTAGCTAGAATTAATTTTTAAGTAAATCGAATCAAAAAGTTATACTTATACCAAATTCAAATAAAGATATTTCCAGTAAAGTTTGGACAAAAATATTAAGAGACTTACTGCCAAATTAGGACCTATCAATCAAATTATATTGTTTGTTTGATCAAACAAAATCTTATCTTTGATTCTTCAATTTTTGCCATATTTGAATCTCAATAATCATGAATTATTAGAGCTTAAATTATGAATGCTGACTCCTACCAATAAAGCTAATATAGAAAAATTTTATTAAATTGGTATTATTAGAGATTATATTCGTCTTCGTTGAGTTCTTCATAAAGTAGATCCAATCCAATTAATACTTTTTCCCGGTCTGAAAGATCCCCAATGATTTTTCTGACAGGTGGGGGTAATATTTTTGACAAAGTTGGTGTAGCCAATATTTTATCTTCTTCTGCTAGCTGAGGATTTTTCAATACGTCTATTACTTTTAAAGCATAAACTCCTTGAAATTCTTGTTCAAGAATTTCTTTGAGTGTTTTTAATGCCCGGACAGAATTAGGGGTGTTTCCAGCAACGTATAACTTCAAAACATAGGTTTTCTTCAGAGGACTCATAGTTCTTCTCAAGTAGTTTTTTCAGCTTGTTTGAATAGTTTTTCCTTGATTAACAGCCGATTTAATAATACTTTAACCTCAATCAAAACAGAGTTTTTTTCTTTAGGTATTAGTTTATTGATTAAATATATTGACAGCTCAAAGTATTAAGTCTTATTAGTAATAATAAAATCATATTTTGGATAGTAAATTTTAAATCAAATAAAAGTTATTTATTGATATTTTGATTTTATACCTTGAAGTTATTAAGCTTACCTATTCCTACACAAGGATTTAGATTAACATTAGACTATGTATAATCTTTTGGTAGTTAATTTTTATTTAATAATCAAGTGTTCAAGATTCTCTAGGAATAGAACGTCGATACATTTCACACAGATGTGCTATTGTATCTATAAGAGTTAACCGATAATCCAACAACATTTCCTCACTACGTCCTTCTAACTTTAGTTGTTTAGCAAATTCATCCATTAAATCCATGTGAATTTCTACAATTTGTGTTACAGGAATATCTGAGAAAAAACATAGGTTAACAAACTCATCTATTCTATTATTCAGGGAATTATCCTGAGAAAAATATTTGAGAACAATATGACGATATTCTAACTTAAGTTGGTCTACAAACTTACGGCGCTCCCCTGGAGCCATATTCCTAATAAAATTTGTGGGATTCCTTTTGTAGTACACACCTAGGTATCCTAATCTTTCCCTTAATTTTGCATATAGTCTATGTTGCTGTTGATGAAGTATATTTTTAGTATTCTCATCAGTACCTTGACTAGGTTTTTGAGATTCATCTGTTGAGGAACTAGCAGGAGAAAGTGTCAAAAATTTTTGAATTGCCTGCTCAATATAAATATCTATTTGGCTGAGTTGATTGATTAATAATGGAACTTCTGCTTGATGGTAAATAAAATTTTGATAGTTTTGCAGAGGATTATATTTAGTTAAATCATTATTAACTAACTCCTGAGTTTCCAGAGAATTTTCTGACTCAGATTGTTTGATAATTACAGCAGGTAATAAAATAGATTTATTGTGTAACTGATGTATCAAAGAACTTAGGTCAGAATATTCTTGGAGGAGAAGACAATCTATGTTAGTATTTTCCTCAATAAGCTGGACAAATTCTCGGTGAGAGTTAGTCAGTGCCATAAGATAGCGTTCTCTACTCAGTAATTTGGTTACTGAAGTAGCAAATTTATCATCATGCAAATATATACAGATAGATAGTTGAGTAGACAAAATTTTAGATACAGTAGCTAAGTCTGGATTAGGTTGAAAATTTGTAATCTCAAGATACTCCATTACAAAATAATTTTATTACATTTAAGATTTAAACAAATAATGTAATAAATATTAACATAGACAACCTCTATAGTTTTAGTAAGGAGGATAGCATGAGGAATGTAGCTATATATGAATATAGGTTCAGCAAAATTAAAATTATTTTGAATTGAATTTACTCACCAAGACCTCTGACATAGCATCAGCTTAAAGGAGGAATATTAATCCTATATCTGTATACTGCCATAAATATTCAATTCTGTCATCATTAGCATCAATGTCAAAATTTTAGCTAACTATGAGCTTAACGGGATTTTCCTACCAGGTGTTGAAGTAGTTATTGTTCATCATCTGTGGACAGATGTAGGGATAAGGGTTTCCGTTCTGAATGGCCTAAATTATAGTCCGGTTAGTCAATATACCCTTAATGAATATATTTCAGCTTATATACCCGAACTGTCATGTTAATGCCCTACACAACTTTAAAACAATTTATATCTTCTATACCAGTATGCTTACAAACAGAAAATTTGCAGGTAGTATGGTCAATTTTCTGTAGAGAAAAATGTAACGAGTTAGTAGTAGTAAATCATCAACACCAACCACTAGGATTAATTTACTTACATAGTTTAATTCCTGATCTAGTATCAAACTCAGAAACCAAACTACTTCAAACTCATACTTCTATAGGAAATTGGCAACAACCTTTATCTGAAGTAAGTTATTTGACATTGGGTAGTCTGAGAATTTTACCAGCAGATTTAACTGTTGAAAAATTATGGCCATATCTCCAGCCAAAATCTGAAAGGGACATTAATCAAGAATATTCTAGTTTACCTATTGCTGTAGTAGATAAAGAGGGTAAATTTTTAGGATTACTAGATAGTTTGCGTCTATTAGAATTTCTTTCTACAACTGAAGAGCTGAAGCTAAATATCTCTGAACCAGAAAATTCCCCAGAACAAGAGCAAATAGTTACAAAAGATTTGCTTAATCAAGGAACAGTAGAGACCTCTTTCTATCGCAGTCATCTAATGGCACTCTTAGAAAAATTGCCTCTACCTTTAATGTTAAAGAGTAATGACGGCAAGGTAATAAATCAGAATCTGGCATGGCGTTCTCAAATTGAAAAAGAATCGGAATTGATAGAAATTGTAGATGCGGTTGTAGGTTTATCTGCTAAAAATATTAAACAACAGCCGAAAGAAGTAAAAATGCCAGACTCTTTAGCTGTGCTGGGAGATAGTTTTGCATTTTCATGTCCAGGGACAAGTAATGGGAGAATTTCCCCTACTACACTTTTACAAGAACGAGCCAAAATACCAAAGTTAAATTCTGCTTCTAGTTGGTGTTATAATACTCAGCCAGATACCTACGTTTGTACTTGTCCTCAAAAAAATGGTCAAGAGAGAGTATGGCAGTTTAGTAGTCAGCAATTTTTTGACCTGACATTAGTTTTAGCTCAGGATGTCACAGAACAACACTTAGTGGCAAAGGAATTACAAGCTAAAAATGCCGATTTGATTCAGCTTAACCGACTTAAGGATGAATTCTTGGCTTGTATTAGCCATGAACTAAAAACACCATTAACTGCTGTACTCGGTTTATCTAGTTTGTTGAAAGAGCAGACTCTAGGAACTCTCAATGAACGTCAAACCCATTATGCTCAACTAATTCATCAAAGTGGTCGTCATTTGATGGCTGTAGTTAATGATATTCTAGATTTGACTCGGATGGAAACTGGTCAAATGGAGTTGAACCCAGAACCAGTTCAGATTCAGAAAGTTTGCGATCGCGCATTTCAGGAGGCTTTACAACTTCAGCATAAGCATCCTCAAGGTCAATCTTCTGGTCTATTTCCTGATTCTCTGCGAGCTAAGTATACCTTGGAAATAGAGACTGGTTTGAATATTTTAATTGCAGATGAATTGCGTTTGCGCCAGATGTTGGTAAATCTGTTATCCAATGCTTTGAAGTTTACTCCAGCAGATGGTAAGATGGGATTGAAGGTAGCTAGATGGGAAAAGTGGATAACTTTTACTGTTTGGGATTTTGGGATTGGTATACCACCAGACAAGCAACATTTGATTTTTCAGAAGTTTCAACAATTAGAAAATCCTCTTAATCGTCAATTTGAGGGAACTGGTTTAGGTTTAGTATTAACTCAACGTTTAGCTCGTTTACATGGTGGGGATGTTACTTTCATTTCTCAGGAAGGTAAGGGAAGTGAATTTACGTTGATTTTACCACCTATTCCACCTCCAAAAAATTTAGGAAAGGAGGGATGGGAAACAAATGATTATCTTAAAGAACAAGGATTAATTGCTACTGAAGAAAATGAATTACGGACAAAAAAAGATAGTAAATTACCTGTTAATAATTACCAATTATCTGTCATTAATTATTCATCTCGTTTAGTTCTAATTGTTGAAGCAGTTCCACGATTTATTGAAGATTTAACAAATAAATTAACAGGTTTAGGTTATCGAGTTGTTATTGCACGTTCTGGTACGGAAGCAGTTGAAAAGGCACGAAAGTTACAACCAAAATTGATATTTCTGAATCCATTATTGCCACTTTTATCAGGTTGGGATGTCTTAACTCTGCTAAAAACTGATACTGATACTTGCGAGATTCCTGTAGTAATAACTTCCACGAGAGGTGAGAAAGAAAGAGGAGTAATTAATGGAGCGAATAAATTTTTAAGTTTACCTGTGGAACAATTAGAATTAGAACAAATATTGACTGAGTTTACTGATTCACCGTCAAAAAAACAGCATTATCAAAAGTTAGTAATTCTCCGTTTAATTCCTGGTAAGTATAATTTTCAGAAGTCTACTACAGAAGACTCTATCTATGAGGATAAGTTTCTTTCACTTCCTAGTGAATACAGAATGATAGAAGCGGATGATTTAGCTCAAGCTAATTTACTTGCTAAGATTTGGCAACCTAATGTAATTTTGGTAGAAAAAATATCTAAAGCCATCGCTCCAGTTGAATTTATTCAAAAGTTAAGTCAATATTCTACCTTGGCAGCTATTCCTTTAGTAACTTTGGATTCTGAAACTACTCAAGCTGCTAATCAAGTGAAAGAATTGTCTGTTTTTCCTTGTTTGGCTTTTGAGAAAAATGACAATAATTTAACTGAAACAAAACTTGATTATGAGTGTTTAACTTCGGCGTTGTGGCAAGTAATTTCTATTGCTGCGGGTATGAGTTGGCTGCCAAATATATTAGTTATTGATGTGGCAAATATTAAGGATTTTACGGTTCCTTTAAAAAATGTTTTGTCTGAGGATGCTGTTATTAATTTATCTGATTTTACTCTAGAACAAAAAGGGAGAGATTTAGGAGATAATACTTTTAATTATCCGAGTTTTCCTGATTTTATTTCTGATTTAGAAGTGGCTAATCAAAATTGGCAAGATTGTGAAGAGAGCAAATTACCAATTGATAGTACACAGGTATTAGTTCAGTATATTCAAACTTCTGGGTTGAAGGGTTTAATTGCTAAATCTTGGGTTGAAGTTTTACAGCAGTTGGAAAATCAGAGTGTGGATTTGTTATTAATTTGTTTGCGGGGAAATTTACCGTCTGGTTTGGATAAAGCATTGTCTGATTTGGAGCAAGTTGTTATAAAACCTCCTATATTAGTTTTGGGATATTCTGATTATCAATTACCTGAAAATTTGACGGTGGAAAGTCTCAATTTAGTCTTGAGGAAGATTGCGACGAAAATTTTGCCTTCTGATTTATCAATAGTAGATTTATTGGAGGAAATTAAGGGTCAGTTGACATTTTCTGGGGTTTGAAGGAGTCAGTAGTAATTCTTGACTGAGTTTGAGCATAGATAAATGTTCGTGCCCTATTTGCTTAGTGCTATATCTAATAAATCTCATAACTAAAACGTTTTAGTTGGAGAAATTTTTAACCACAGGAAAAGTGGCATTCCATATTTGCGCATTGGAATTATCGCTTTATAGAACACATTTGATATCTTTGAGGTTGATTTTCTTTTCTACAACGTTCGCGATATAGCTGCAGCGACGGCTCCGCCTTTCATGTCGCGCAGTGAAAGCGGAACGGAGTTCTATCGCTAAAAAATAATTTCTTAGATGATGGAATTTTTCTGTTTCTGTATACGGATAGAGCCAGAGTTTTTTCATTTGCTGAAGCTCCCGGAGGCGGACGATGGAATTTTTC
>NZ_JBNHEQ010000238.1:0-10870 GCF_050016015.1 Dapis hubbardiae BLCC-M172 | reverse complement strand
CCCTACTCCCCTACTCCCTTACTATCTTAATTATAAGTGTTCAACCGGACATGGTTTAATTCCTTAAATAGACTTCTATAGCGCTACCCAAATACTTTAGGACATTCTTCTGTTCCTTTACAACCCAAATTTATTGTCCTAACCAAAAGACGTAGTGCTATATAAAGAAATTGATTTTTCTTGACACAAGTTCAATAAAAAGTTAGACTAGGTAGAATAACAAAATTAACCGTTCATCTTTCCCATAGCTTCAAGGCTGATTAACCAAAACTTTGAGAAAGACGGAAGTAGGGGTAGAAATATTAGCTGAAAATAAAAACCTATCTAAAATATCTCTATCCAACAAGGTTCTAGAAAAAGCTTAAACCTTGTTATTTTTGGTTGGGTTAAGTTGTACTAAAGGATCTATCCCGAAGGAACGTACTACTGCATTACTTGAGGTAGTTGTGATGATTCCAGTTTCGTTAATGAGTCTTGTCATCTCTTTCTTGGCTGTTTATATGTATACGAATACTACTGAAGAAATTGTCAAAGTAGGAACAGCAGGGATGGCATTAATATGTCTATTTTTAAGCTTTGTTTTTGCTCCTTGGAGCATCGTTTTACTGTTGGTAGTATCTTTGGTTATATACCAATCCCCTTTGTTGAAGTATTAGATAAAGAATAGTTAGTAGCATTCTAGTCTTCATCAAACAATAAATCAAAAAATTTATCCACCTCCGTTTTCAGGTGGATAAATTTTGTTTTTGATAGAACAAATGCTAATAGCTCAATAACTATCAATTATCTTAGTAGGCTAATATTATTTTTAGAGGTTGTCAGGTAAACCAGTCTTTTTATTATCTATAGCAATAGGAACTCTTCCCCATCCTGCTTCAGCGCCTAGATCAAGCCATATTTGCTCCAAAGTAGCAAAACTATAAGGATCGTAAGAACCATTAACACCTATATCATAAACACCAGAAGCACCATGTCTAACACCATAAGGATCGTGAATAAAAATTTCCTCTTTATCCAAATTAAATCCTGTTGCTACAACCATGTGTCCGCTACCATGATAAGCTAATCCTAAAACTATTGGGTATCCAGCTTTTAGACAAAGCATTAAATCAGCATGAGAGAGTGTATAAGAAAAATAAGTTTCTACTCCGAAATCTCTTAATGCTTTAGTCTGTGCGTCATGGTCTGTGGTATCACCATATTTTGCTAATGTTTCACCATAAAAACTTTCAAATTCTTTGTAGTTAGCATGCCTTGATTCTTCCCTTAATTGTGGCTTTAAACCTGCTAAGAACATAGAACAAGAAGTCAAATTGCACTGGCGACTTCCCGGACCAAAATAAAGGGTATCGTTATCTAATTGAGAAAAATAAGGTACGTCTAGCTTTTTTATCCTCTCACTTTTTGGTTGTTTCAATTTTAGGTGAGGTGTATAAGCATAAACTTTTTCTAGATAGGTTTTGCCATCATGTGCTAATTTTGGATGTTCTAAGGTAAGTACAGTATGTTGGTAAGCATCTGGCAATATTTCTTTGACTTTGATTTTTTCTTGTTGTTTGACAAGTATTTTCTCATTATCCCATAATTCTGAAGATTGTATAGGTTTAGATTTTAACCAGGTTGAATGGACAAAACCTACAGTGGTAACTTCCATTTTTTCCTCCATTTTTTCGTCTATTTTGTTTTGACCAAACGCACTATTTTTTACAGGTTTACAAAATAGTTTAGCTTCAGCACATCTGCGTCTCCGCAAACCCACTTCAGCAGCAGAACCAGGGTTTCGATATTTTTCAAATTGCTTTGTAATCCAATTTAAATCTTCCCACTTTGAAATACTATCACAAACCCTTGTAATGGACTGAAAGTTTGCTCCACCATAAAAATTTGCACCTAGGTTGTAGGCAAAACTATAAAGAGCTCCCTGTTGATTGGGATTCATCTTAGACCAAGTAGGGATTCTTTCTAAAACAGGTTTACAAACTTCTTCAACTTCCCAGGCTAAATATTTCTCTGCTTCAGCAGGGGAAATAATATCGTTTCTTCTAACTTTACTACCATTAGGATATTTTGTACTCCCATACCCAATGGTAGCAACTTCCCACCCATAAATTGGATCGGGATACGCTTTTGCTCGGCCATCAGAAAGTTTTTCATGATACCCCTCAAATTTCTTAATTAAATTAAGACCACTTTGAGGAATTAAATTTTCTCCACTCATAATTTATACCTAACGACAAAACTGATACAAAGTGACAATATAGACAGTACATATACTTAAAATAGAAGGTTATCTGCCTCTTGTCCACCGCTAGCTTTGTAAAACAACCGCCATTTTTGATATTAATTGAGGCATTTACAGGTATGTATTATAACACGAACTACACTTAATAATACGCTCTATAATTTAGGCATATATACCTTATTTTTCGTTCTAAAAAGGTATATATGCTTAAATTTAAGCATATTTTCTAATTCAGTTTTTTCTAATACCAAATTAATAAATGTTTGCTACAAATAACTAGGCTATTTCTTAGAAGTCAGGAATCATAATGAATAGGCTTGATACCATTTTTTATGTCATAATTTATTTTTTTCGTCAAATATACATTTCTGATCGAGTATTTTAATAGTGCTGATTATTCGTAACATCCTTTTTTTAAAATTGTCTAAGTTTCAATAACTAGACTTTCGGATTTTAATTTCTTGACTTAAAACTGTAAAAACTTGTATATTTATACATTGTATGTTTATCAAGAGTAACTTGAGTAATTTGCTAAGCTTAACATCCCCTAGTGGTGCAGGATTACCTCAGCATAATAATTCATGGGTAAAATGATGGGAAATATGAGAAATATTGTCAGATATTCAAACAGTATAATTTTAAATAATAAGTCATTCTAAATACTTATTATAAATGATAGAATAGAGCTTTCATTAATTGATAATTGATAATTGATAATTGATAATTGATAATTACCTCTGGTTAAAGCCGCACGGGAATTGAAGATAAGGAAATATCCTAGCACTTTTCTCTTGGTCGATTGGATATGGCGTTTAGCGTTCCGCACAACTTTCCTGACGGAATGCTCCGCAAACGTTAACGCTGCGCGACATATAAAACGTTAGCGTTAGCGCAGCTCCTCTGGAAGAGGCAGTGGATCTGCAAGAGCGGGAAACCTTTCCCTCCGGGACGCTTTCCTACGGAATGCTCCGCAAAGGTGCACTTCGGAGCTTTGCGTTAGCAAACGCCATCCCATCCTAAGGTCATGCTCCGCATTTCCTGACGGAATGCTCCGCAAACATGTCGGCGACAGCCGAAGTGCGAAGTTGTGCGGAACGCTAAACGACCGCTTTTTCCCCTATCCAAGGGGAGGCTTTAAACCACAATTATTTAATTATTAATTATTAATAATTCGGTAATTACCTACAACAGAAAGTTTAAGAGCCAGAAAAAACTGAAATTTCCTGTATTTATTAACCCTGGGGTTTACACCCTCCGATACCAGCGGACATGATATAAATTATGGAGAAACTGTGTGCTAAATTACTTCAACACACAGATTAGTTATTAATTAACTATTTCAACACTCACTTTGGATGTCTCATCCTCCTAATGAGTGCTGAATGTTGACCGCTGCTTTAATACAACTGATTCAACCACTGATCTACATCAATTGCTAATTTCTTACCCAATTGTAATAACTTGCGAATTTGAGGTAATTCCCAGGTTTTTTCTACTCCAATATCTCCTACATTTTGTTGTAGCTGAGGATTATTTCGCTTTTCAATACAACCCAAACAAAGAGGTACAATTTGACTTTCCAGAGATTGGAAATAAATCTCCTGAGCGCCAATTAATGACAAACCTAAATTTAATTTATTTCCTACTTCAACAATTCGCTCTAAACCTTGGATATCTAATTCCAAATTCTCCGGTTCATTATCATACAAAATATGCCTGAGTGAGTTAACAATTAGCCTTTCTAAAGATTCCTTAACTTCCAGGTTGTGGAATCGACATTGCTGCTGACCAACTTCACTAGCAAGAGCTTCTAACTCCGCCAAATGACTAATACTTAACTTACCATCACTACTTTCACCCTCTAAAGTTCGCGCACTTGTCAATAACCGATGACCCAATGCTACTTCAGCAGCTACCTGTAACTCCTGGGGTACAGCTAAATTATCTCGGCGGAAAGCCATCATTATGCTGTAATTATCTCGGTACACCTGAGTATACAATTGATCTAGGCGGTTGAGAGTTTCTTGACTCAATAGAGTCATTATCCGTTGACGTTCCTCTGCAAACAGATCCCCTAGACCAAATGAAGATTTTCCAAATAACTCAGCCATGCTCATAATTACATTAGCAATACTGCCTTCTTGTAAAGCATCAAATAGGCTTTCTTTGATTTCTGTATAAACCCGACGACCTGTAAATGGTCGAATACAGCAATGGAAATCCCATCCTCCTAAATGCAGTACAGCAAAAACAAATTCTTTGCATTCCAGTGTAATTTCTGAAGTTAATTGTAGCTGACCTACTGCCAAACTCAGATTACCCATCCGTCGCATTTGATAATCATGTTGCTTAGTGTTGTAGCAGTAAACTCGTTGTTCGCGAGTATAAGTAGTAAATAAGGAATTAATTGCATAGTGAGCTGCTACTTGCTCCAAAGTAATTTGAGCTGTGGCAACTAACTGTCGATAAACTTCATCACCTGTTTTGAAGATATCTACGTTACTGGGGGCAAAAGCAAGTTGAGACACAAAATCTTTCTCTAATTGTACCCCTGCCACATCACCTGCTAATTCTATTGCTCTGGAAGCATAACGGAGAATTTGAGTACCTTCTGGTCGAGATATTTCATCAAAAAACCAGCCACAACTTGTAAACATTAATAGAGAATGTCTTTGCATTTCTAATAAACGCAAAGCATCTACTTTTTCTACTTCTTTAAGGTCGTGGTTTTGATGCTTAGAAAAGAAATTCTGAATGTTCTCAGTGGAGCGATCTAGAATTACTTTAACGTATTCATCTCTTGCTGCCCAAACATCTTTGAAGAAGTGACGACCAAAGTCTTCGTAAATGTCAACAAATTGATCCCGTAGCCAATTGAGTGAATCTCGTAATGGTCTCCGCCATTTCTGATGCCAGGTGCCACCACCACCGCAACCACAATCATCTTGCCAACGGTCAACACCATGACAACAACTCCATGCTGTTACTGGTTTTAATGCAACTTCCCAAGTAGGAGGATTAATACTGAGGTAATGAGCAAAGTTAGTTACTGTCCAATTGCGATTAGGAAATTCTCCTAAGAAAGCGAAGGCAAGACATTTTTCTGTACCGCCTTTATGATGACCGAATGTTTCACCATCAGTGGCAACAGCGATTAATTGTGAGGGACGTTGGTCTCCCCGTATTGCCTGGCCAATTCGTCCGGCCAAATTATGAGAACTATTGAGGACATCATTAAATCCCATATCTCTTGATATCGGACCATCATAGAAAAAGATATCAATGTATGGAGTTTCTGTGGAATTGTCACTGTCGCTACCCCGTAAGAAACAACGATAAGGCCGGGTAGGATCGATTTGACTGCCACCTACTTCGACCCATTCTGGATCATGGTTGTCTGGACTGGAAAATGGACGACAACGTTCTGCTTGGGAAGGAGCTAAAACAATGAAGCGAATGCCTTCTGCAACTAATACTTCTAGGGTAGGATAGTCTACGGCTGTTTCTGCTAGCCACATTCCTTCTGGGTCGCGACCAAACCTGGAGCGGAAGTCTTCTTTACCCCAGCGAATTTGAGTATATTTATCTCGTTCGTTGGCTAGGGGCAAGATGATGTGGTTGTATGCTTGAGCGATCGCGTTACCATGTCCATCAAGTCGTTGACAACTTTTCCGGTCGGCCTCAATAATTTTTTGATATACTTCCATATCATGGCGTTCTAACCAACTCATTAGGGTCGGACCGATATTGAAGCTTAGATATTCGTAGTTATTGGCGATGCCCACCAATTCTCCTCGGTCGTTGAGGACGCGAGCAAAAGCATTAGGACGATAGCATTCGTGTAAAATTCGCTCGTTCCAGTCATGGCAAGGAGCTGCACTAGGTTGACGTTCGATAGCGTCTAGATAGGGGTTTTCCCTGGGGGGTTGATAGAAGTGACCGTGGATGGTGACATAAACGCCAGTGGCAGTATGTACAGGTGCTACAGAAGTTATCTGATTATTGGTTGTTTCAGATAATGAAACTTCTAGAACAGAGTCATTTACTTGGTTCAAGTTTGTCTCAGATGAGGAAACCATGCGATCGCATTCTCCATTTAAAACAACAAATTAGTTTGTTCGCCCTAATATGGCGACACTCCAAGATTAAGGATTATTTTTAAACATTTAATTTAGATGTTTAATTCCAATTCTTGGTTAGTTTTTCTCTTTTTCTTTGATTTCAATTACACTTATTCTTTATTAGCCATTGTTGCAGAGTGATAAAAGGCAAATTGTGTTTAGATGCTCTTGATTAGTTAGCCAAGCTTTAGTCTTTCAACAACTACCTCAAAAGTATACTATTTCCTCCTTTTTTGCCTTTACTTTAGTAGGCGATCGTTTTCGCTAATAGTAATGTTGAAAACTTGCTTGCAGAGTTAAATAAAGATTTAATACTTAGGTCTTAATTCCTATCATAAAGCCTACCCTACTCAAAAAGCAAGACTGTAGTGACAAAACTTAACTTTACTTATAACTTCTCTGTAAATTAGTAACATTACTTTTGATTAAGAAATTAAAAATAAATCATTTCAATTTCATCAAATTATGTTAAAAGCACTGTGTTTATAGGGAACAAGAAACAGAAATATGTAGTAAAAATTTATCTAAAATGCTATAACAATCCTAAATTGGTTGTGAAAATTTTTATAACAGTTAATTTTAACTGAAAACCTGAGAAATGCTGACTCCTGAATCCTGATTCAGGAGGGATAAGAGGCGGAAATTAAATAATATATCACGAGTAGTAGAAAGAGAAAGTTTTTTATCACTAATTAAGAGATTGAATGTATCAGGAAATATAAATAGGGAACAGGGAATAAGGAGGAATAAATCAAGACAAATATTTGTCGCTATTAAATCTAGGAATATATGTTTAGTCACTCGTATGCTTTCTTAATACTTATTTGACAAACAGTCTCTAAACAGACATGATATGATGTCGAAAACTGGCAGTTAATCACTATAGCAATTCCCAAGAAGCGTGAGGTACAAAATTCGTTTGTTTTAGGGAACAGGGAATAGGTATGGAGGGAATGAGGAATCAGGAATAGAAAAGAAATTAAAGAGCTTGTGTACCTCATAAGCTTGAGAAACGCTATATTCACAATCACTATTATTTGAAATTTAGTTAAGTAGGCAAGGGAAATTCAAGGCAAACAGCACTAAAGCAAGTAAATTTTCCTCAAACAATTCTTACTTCTACACATAATTAAACCTACTGTTCCGTTAGCTGATTCATAATTCCTAATATCATTATCCTAAAAAGGCCATTTACTTAATGTCAGTAACTTTAGAGATATCTAGGATAAGGCAACAGGAGCAGAAAGAACACAAAAGTATATATTAGACCTAGGCGTGAAAAAGATCTAGATTTTTTGCAGGGGTCGGGAACAGGGAATACTTAACTGGGAACAGGTAAGATATTTTTACGAAAAAGGCAGTAAAAAGGATTTTTTCTGGTGACTTTTTCTTTCTTTAGCTAATATAACTAAAAGGTTTATTTATTTTCCACCAGATGTCTATTATTGATCACCTGATTTATGATTACATAGATTTCTTTATACTTAATACCATTTCTCTATGAAGTTGCACTTAATATATAAATGGTAATCATAGGCACAATTAAGATTTAAGCAAGAATTATTAAGTACATTGTTACACAGAAATGGTATTAGTCTAAATGTCATGATCGATCGGCACAATATCAATAATACCTCAATCATTAACGGTCTCACAGAAGATGAGGTAACAGCTCGTCGTGCTTCTGGCTTAGGAAATCATGTCAAACTAGACACAAGTCGCTCCTACAGCCAAATATTAAAGGAAAACTTATTTACCTTTATCAATACCGTTTTCCTCAGCATTAGCCTTGTTTTAATTTCTCTTTCTCGTTATGGTGATGCTTTCCTCGTGATCGTTGTTATTTTAGGTGGCGTCATAGTCAGTGTTTGCCAAGAAATATGGGCTAAACAAAAATTAGATCAAATTGCCCTATTAACTAGACCATTAGCTACCGTTATTCGAGAAAGTAAACAAAAAAACATTGATCCCAGTGAGATTGTCATAGGAGATATATTAGTAATCAATGCTGGAGATCAAATAGTAGTCGATGGACAAATAGTAGGAGAAGGCCAAATAGAAGTGGACGAATCACTTTTAACTGGGGAATCCGATCTAATTCCTAAACAGGCTGGCCAACCAGTTTATTCTGGTAGTTTTTGTGTCAGTGGTACTGCTTACTATGAAGCCCAAAAAGTAGGAACCGAAAGTTTGGCCTATCAACTAACAGTTAGTGCCAGAGCATTTCGCCAAATTTACACCCCCCTCCAACAAGAAATTAACTTAGTCATCAGAGTATTTTTACTCTTGTCATGCTTTCTGTGGATACTGGTTACTATTAATTGGTACTTTGGATTTTATACATTTGCTGACACTGTTCAATATGCTGCTGTAATTGCTGGCCTAGTACCAAGTGGGCTTTATTTGGCTATTACTCTAGCTTATGCTCTAGGGGCAGTCAAAATGGTGGGGCAAGAAGTTCTCATTCAGCAGGCCAATGCCGTTGAATCATTAAGTAATGTAGATATTTTATGCTTGGATAAAACTGGGACTTTAACGGCTAACCGTATTAGTTTACAAGCTATTTATCCCATAGGGCTTGATGAAATTAATTTGGGAAGTCTATTAGGTGAGTATGCAGCTAATACTACTGCCAAAAATAAAACTATTGAAGCTCTACAAGAAGTCTTTTCTGGAAGTCAACGTCCTCTAATTTTTGAAATTCCTTTTACTTCGGCTCGTAAATGGAGTGGTATAAGCTTTGCCAGTCAAGAGGAAAATTTACCATCTGGGACATATATTCTCGGCGCTCCAGAAATATTAGCTGAAGTTACACCCCTCAGTACGAAAGTTACTCAGCAGATTCAAGAATTAACAATGGCAGGATTCCGAGTGCTTTTATTTGCTCATAACCCCAACTTTAATAGCTTAAACCAAGATTTAGAAAAACCACAATTACCTACTGAACTTTTTCCTCTAGGAATTATTAGTTTTCAAGATGAACTTAGGCCAGAAGCTCGTGAGACTATTAAGGGTTTCTCGGAAGCAGGGATAGAAGTCAAAGTAATTTCTGGAGATAATCCTCAGACTGTAGGTGCTTTGGCCTCACAAGCAGGACTTGGTTCAGATACCCAAGTTATTTCTGGTTGGGAATTAGCCAAACTAGATGAAGCTCAGTTTATTCAAGCAGCAGCATCTAAGACAATTTTTGGCCGTGTCACTCCTAGCCAAAAAGCTAAACTGATCCGTAATTTTAAGGATCAAGGTCATTATGTAGCGATGATTGGGGATGGGGTTAATGATGTTCTCTCTCTAAAAGAAGCTAATTTGGCGATCGCTATGGAAGGAGGTAGTAAGGCGACTCGTAGTGTGGCAGATATTGTCCTATTGAACAATTCTTTTGCCTCTTTGCCTCATACTTTTTTGGAAGGACAACGGATTCGTAATGGTATACAAGATGTATTGAAATTATTTATGATTAGGGTATTCTGTGTCAGTCTATTGATTTTTGCTACAGGATTTATTGGTGGATTTATCGGCGGTACTTTCCCACTATTAAATAAACACAGTGCAGTTGTTACTCTAATATCAGTAGGATTTCCTACTTTTTGTATTCCGATTTGGGCTAAACCAGGAATATTACCTCGACGTAGTATAGTGCGCTCTCTACTTCATTTTACTTTACCTGCTACTTTGACTCTTACTCTTGTAGCTTTAGGAGTGTATTTAACTTATTTAGCAATACCATTTTCAGGAAATGATTTAGTTATTGAGCTTGAACAAGTTAACAAATTTCTTTCGGTTCCTCGTAGCGCCCTAGTTACAATTATGATTTTATGTGGTCTATTGTTAGTGCCTTTTCTGAAGCCCCCAACAAAAGCTTGGGTGGGTGGAGAAGTTTATAGTGGTGACTGGCGGTATACTTTTGTTGCATTAGTTTTGTTAGGGGTTTATATAGTTATTTTGGTTGTTCCTCCTCTACGTCAATTTTTTGAATTATCTTTACTGAGTATCCGTGATTATGTTGCGATTAGTTGGGTAGCTTTAGTTTGGTGTTTATTACTACGGTATGTATGGCGAGCCAAACTTCTAGACAAATTTTTAGGTGTCGATCTGAGTTAAGGGAGTAGGGAGTAGGGAATAGGGAATAGGGAAAAAAGTACATGGTCTCTTCCAAATTGCTAATTCATAAAAGAAAATTAACGACACTTGAAGTCAAAATGCCCATTGCTTATGTAGCAATAGAGATGAATGAGATTTTAATTTCTGATTTACTCAAAGCTGACATCTGAATTTTGTCGGCAAAAACTTCTATTGCGATATGCGCAACAAAAGATGGAGTGAGCAAAAATTCCTATTGCGTATATCGCAATAGATATGAATGAGATTTCTATTTCTGATTTACTAAAAGCCGTTCTCTGAATTTTATAGGCAAAAACTCCTATTGCCATATCCGCAACAAAAGAGGAAGTGAGTCAAAATTCCTATTGCGTATGTCGCAATAGAGATGAATAAGATTTCTATTTCT